>CAJOOM010000181.1 GCA_905236775.1 Candidatus Gastranaerophilales bacterium | reverse complement strand
GAACAACTTGTTATAGAATACTATTCAAAATAAGCTGATAGGAGAGAATAATATGGAATTAAAAATTAAAACCGTTAGTACAATGACCGGTTCAGATGGTTCACAATATGGTAAGTTTACTATAGAGCCATTGGAAAGAGGATTTGGAACAACTATCGGTAATGCATTAAGAAGAGTTTTACTTTCTAGTCTTGAGGGAACAGCTGTAACTTCTTGCAGAATCGAAGGAATAACTCATGAATATACTGCAATTCCTGGTGTTTTAGAAGATGTTATTGATGTAATGCTTAATTTAAAAGGTTTAGCTGTAAAAACAGATTCTAAAGAACCACAAACACTAAGGATTGATGTTGACAAACCGGGACCTGTATTAGCCGGTGATATAAAACTTCCGGCCGGGGTAAAAGTAGTAAATCCGGATTGGTTGATTTGTACTATTGCTGATGGCGGTTCATTCCATGCAGATATAGTAGTTGAACGCGGAAAAGGATATCAAGCAAACGATATTCCAAGAAATGCTAAAGCTGGTACTCCTATCGATATGTTACCAATTGATGCAACATTTATGCCTGTAAAACGAGTTAGATATGATGTAGAAAGCGCACGTGTAGGTGACAACATAGATTTTGATAAACTAACTCTAGAAATCTGGTCAAACGGCACTATAGATGTAACATCAGCATTAGTTCAAGCTGCAGACTTATTGATTGAGCATTTTGTTCAAATTTCGTCAATTGCTGGTAGTTCAGTGGTAAAAGAGGTTGAAGAATCTGATAGTGATTCTGTTGCTTATACTGAAGAACATTCAGAAGAAAGTGAAAGCACTTCAGATGATGAACCTTCAATTACAATCGATGAACTGGAATTGTCAGTAAGAGCATATAATTGCTTAAAAAGAGCAAGTATAAATTCTATGGCAGAATTATTAAAGAAATCAGAACATGATTTATTGAATATAAAGAACTTCGGCAAGAAATCTTCTGATGAAGTTATAGAAAGACTTCACCACTTTGGTTTAGACTTAGCTCCTGGACCGGAAGTAGATGAAAACGGAGTTGTTATAGAAACAGCTGAATAGCTTGAACATAAGTTAATAAGAGCAAAGTTAATAAGTTAATAAGAAAATTATAGCAATGCTCATTTAACAAAATTCTTATTCACTTATTAACCTATTAACTTATTCACTAAAGAAAGATAAATAGTAAAAACAATAATAAAGGAACAAAACAATGAGACACCAAACAAAGAAAAATACACTCGGTAAAGCACCGGATCAAAGAAAAGCTTTGTTGCGTTCATTATGTACCGAACTTATTACTTATGGAGAAATTAAAACAACGATGGCAAGAGCAAAAGCTCTTCAACCATATGCTGAAAATGTTATCTCTATGGCTAAGAAGGGTGATTTGAACTCAAGAAGATTGGCTGGCAGATACATATTTGATAAAGAAATCGGTCAATTTATTGATACAGCAACTGGCGAAGTATTTGAAACTAAGCAAGACGGTAAAAAATTAGCACCTCAAACAGTTTTGAGAAGATTATTCAGCATAATCGGAGTTAAATATTCTTCAAGAAACGGTGGGTATACAAGAATATTCAGACTTCCTCCTCGTAGAGGCGATGCTTCTGAAATGGCATTAATCCAATTGGTATAATTAATGCGATATGCTCTTGATGTTCAGTATAGGGGTAAATACTATGCGGGGAGTCAAATTCAGTATGAAAATGACAAACTGATAGGTGAGCCTACAATACAGGGTGAACTGGAAAAGGCATTGAGTACATTGATAATTGGCGGTAAAACCGTTAATCATAAAAATGACCGACAGGTTAAAACAATCTTCTCTGGAAGAACCGATAAGGGTGTTAATGCACTCGGGCAAGTTATTCATTTCGATACAGATAAAGAAATTGTTGCTTCAAGTTTTATCTATCATATAAATGAAATATTGCCGGCTGACATCTCGGTTAATAATTTGAGAATTGTTCCCAATTCATTTCATGCTCAAAAGTCCGCAAGGTCGAGATATTACAAATATGAACTAATCAATAGACGTTATAAACAAGCTTTTGATGGTGATATCTTAAGAGTTAAGTATGAATTGGATGTTGAGCGCATGCAAACCGCTTTGAACTTCCTCATAGGTGAACACGATTTTTCAAGTTTTAAAAGTTCCGGAACGCTAAACCCAAGCAAAGTTTGTATATTAACCCGTGCTGAAGTTGAAAAACAAGGCGATAGAATTTTTATTCATTTTGTAGGAAATCGTTTTCTATACAATATGGTAAGAACAATTGTCGGTACGCTTCTTGAGATAGAAGGTCATAAGCTCCCTGTAGAGCATATGAAAGAAGTCTTAGAAGCACATGACCGTCGAAAGGCGGGGCAAACAGTCAGCCCGTATGGGTTGACACTAGTAGAAGTCAAGTATTGACTTTTACTAAATGGAAAATTGAGAATGGAAAATGGAAAATTGTTATAAAATTTTCTTATTCATTATTAGTTTTCTTTAAAATGATACAATATTGAAAAACGAAGATTGACAATAGAAATATTAAAACAATTTTCAATTTTCAATTATAAGAACAAGAAGGAAAAAGAAAATGTCAAATAAAACATATTCAGCAAAACCTCTTGAAGTAGAAAGAAAATGGTATTTAATCGATGCAGAAGGAGAAATCCTTGGTCGTTTAGCTACTCGTGTTGCTAATATTTTAAGAGGAAAAAATAAACCTGAGTACACACCAAACGTTGATACAGGAGATTTTGTAATTGTTATCAATGCTGAAAAAGTTGTTGTTTCAGGAAACAAAGAAACAGATAAAATTTATTATCACCACACAGGTTATCCTGGTGGATTAAAATCAGCTTCAGTTAAAGAAGTTAGAGAAAAAGATGCAACTAAGTTAATTGAAAAAGCTGTTAAAGGAATGTTACAACACAACACTTTAGGCGATACACAATTTACTAAGTTAAAAGTTTACTGTGGTTCAGAGCATCCTCATGCTGCTCAAAAACCTATCGTTTTAGCAAAGGAGGGTAAATAACCATGGCAGAATCTAAAGAAATTATGGCAACAGGCAGAAGAAAATGTGCTATAGCTGTTGTTAAGCTTGTTAAAGGCAAAGGCAGAATTTTCGTTAACGGAAAGAAATTAGCTGATTATATTGGAAATATGCCTGCTGTAGAGATGATGATATACAGACCTTTGGTTCTTACTGAAAACCAAGATAAGTATGATGTAAGAGCAAAAGTTGTTGGTGGTGGTATTGTTGCTCAAGCTGCAGCTATCAGACATGGTATTTCAAGAGCATTACTTAAATCAAATGAAGATTATAAGAATGTTCTTAAAACAGAAGGTCTACTAACTCGTGATGCACGCGTTAAAGAACGTAAAAAATACGGTAGAAAAAGAGCTCGTAAGAGATTCCAATTCAGTAAACGTTAATATTCAAAAGAATATATACATCAACAAAAAGGACTCCTTTATAGGGGTTCTTTTTATATATTACATTTTACGTATTTTACACTTAAAATTAGTTATAGTAAAATTAATATATCAACAGTAAAGGATGATATGTTTTTAAAATCTTTATTTTGGCAAGGGGTAAATAATTTAATAAAAATTTTTCTTGAGATTTTTGTTTTTGATAGAAAAATAAGAAGAATTCTGAAGGGTAATTGGGCTAAGTTTTATTTGAGAAAGTATGTTCGAAAGGGTATTCATCAAATCCCCTCACCCCTAACCCCTCTCCCACAAGGGGCGAGGGGAGCCGAGCTTTGTGACTTTTCACATCCATCAACTCTCCCACAAGGAGCGATGGGAACCACGTTTATTCAACCGCCCATTTCAGCGACATCTTCTTCAAGGGACGGAGAAGCTAATATTATATGGCAATACTGGGAATCAAAAGACGGAACAATCCCGCCTCTTGTTCAAGCCTGTCTGAACAGTGTTGAAAAATACAAGGGTAAATGTGAAAGGATTTTACTTACTCCTGAAAACGTAAAGGAGTACGTTGAGATTCCTCAATTATTTTGGGACTTAAAAGAAAAAGGCAAAATCAAAACTGCATTTTTCTCTGATATTCTTAGAACCTGCCTTTTAATTCAACACGGCGGTATTTGGATTGATGCAACGGTACTTTTAACAGAAGAACTTCCTTCATACATAACCGATGCTAATTTATTTGTATTCCAAAATGATTTAAAAGTTGATTTAGATGGACTTAACATGGCGAGTTATTTTATCGCTGCCAAAAAGGATAATAAAATTCTGAAAGAAACTTTGTCTGCCTTGATTCAGTATTGGAAAGAAAACAAATTTTTGGTTAATTATTTTACTTTTTTGCATACATTCACTATGGTTACACAGGCAAGCAAGGAAAATAAAGAATTATTTGCAAAAGTTCCTTTCTTTAATTTTCTTCCTGTTCAACAATTTCAAGGTGAGCTATTAAATCAATATTCAGAAGAACGTTGGGAAGAGATTAAGAAAATAAGCGGAATACACAAGCTAACACATAAACAGTCTGTATTAACAAAACAAAAGAATGTTGATATAACAGGAACATTTTATGAAAAATTAACAAAAGGAGAACTTAACTAATGAAAATAAATATAGCATATGCACCTGACGATAAATATATAAATCAAACCATTGTTTCTATGGTTAGTGCGATTGAAAACAATAAAGAAAACGAAATTGAATTTATTATAATTTATTCAAAGTTGAGTGAGAAAAGTATAGATAAATTAAATGGCATTGCAGGTTGTAAATTACGACTTTTGAAAGTTGATGAAAATATATTTACCGCTTTTCCGCTCTCTCATTGGTTAACTGTACAGGCATGGTTTAGAACAAAGCTTCCTGATTTGTGCCTTGATTTAAATAAAGTAATATATTTGGACTGTGACACTCTTGTAAGACAAAATTTGACTGAACTTTTCAATACAGACATCGATAATAAGTATATTGCAGGCGTAAAAGATGTTTGGGGAGTTGATAGATACTGTAAAAAACTCAATATGAAATCTGGTATATATGTAAATTCAGGAATGCTTTTAATGAATTTAAAATATTGCAGACAAGAACATTTTTTTGATAAGATTCGTGAATTCGCTCTAAAGAATCCAAAACTAATTGAATTTGGTGACCAAGATCCTATCAATAAAATTGCAGATGAATGTAAAGTAATTCTTCACCCAAAATTCAACTTTATGGATACTTGGTGGAGAGGCGGATATTACGAGTTTGAAGGTAAAGAAGAGCAAGATTACTTAGAAGCCGGAAAAAATCCGGTAATTGCACATCTTACTGGCTTAAAACCTGCGTTTAAGGGATGTGGCAACCGATTTAAAGATGAATGGTGGGAATATGCAAAATTAACAAATATTTATGCTGAATTAAAAGATGATTATGAGAAATCAAAAATACCAACAGAACCACTTAAAGACAAATTATTTTCAATAAAAAATAAATATGAAGGTAAAACAAAAACAAAAATCCTAACGGTTTTAGGTTTAAAGTTCGTATTGAGTAAACAAAAGAGAAACTGAAAAACTTAAATTATTTATCCAAAAGCTGTAGGAAATGCATCACCATGCGCAAAGATAATTAAACCTTTACGCATGGGAGGTTGATAAAACCTTTATTAAAACTATACTTGGAATTTGAATGATCTATCGATTGCTTTTTCTACTGCATTTTGTGTAGATTCAAGTTCTGCTTGAACCATTCTCAATCGGCTCTGATACTCTTGCATTTGTAAATCCAGTTTTTTCTCCAGTGCTGTTAATTTTTCTCTTCGAGCTTCCATTTGTTTAACCGCTGGATTTTCAGGATCCAAATCATTTCCGAGAGCAAGAATCTCATCGGAAGATGCAACGAGTTCCATTTTTGCAGACGAAATCCACTGTATTTTAGATTCCAGTGTGATTTGATAAGCAGTCAGGTACATCATTCTGAAACTTGACGAAATTAATCCCATAACAGATTCCTTTATCTTAGTTCGTTCAGATTTTTTGCCTTCAGGAATGTATGTTCATTTGATTCTGCTATTAAGCTTTCCATTTTGTGTAACTGATGTTGGTGATAACTAACCCTGTACTTTGCCATTTTTAGCTTTTGTCGAATTGTCATCATTTCCTTTAGGCTGTTGATTAGGCTATCAGCAAGCTCCTTAAATGGATTTTTGCGTTTGAAAAAACTTTTCGCAAAATTCAAAAAATTCACTAACCTTTTTATATTAGCCTGTAGTTCTTCACGCATAAGTTTTTTCTCCTATGCATATTGAGCCTACATGTATAATAAAACATTTCGAGTTCAATAATTGCCTATTTGGTGTTATATTTTTTACAATTCTTAACATTTTTTCTAAGGTGAATAAGTTATTAAGTGAATAAGTGAATAAAAACTTATTTATGTTATGACTTGTTTGATTGTTATGTATAATATTACTCATTTTAAAACTCTTTCGATCTTTTATTCTGTGAGCGATAGCGAACTTATTAATTCATAACTTATTCACTTTAAACAAAAATTTGTTATCAAATGAATGCGCTTCTACATGTGTTATCGGCATTTTTTTCAAAAACTTTAATTTTTTTTGGTAAAAATAGCTCTGTTCGTAACAAAAATTTACAATTGAAGTAATAGTTCTTGTTATTGCATTATCAAAAATTATATCTAATGTTGTGCGTATTATTGTTCGAGTTTGCATGTCTATTTAAATTTATTGTCCTAAATCTTTAAGATCTTGGCTTGCGGATTCAATATCATCTTTAAGCATTTTTCTTACAACATCGCCTTGTGTGTCAAGCATTTTACAAACTGTTTCTATATTTGCAACTTTTTGAGAAAGAATAGAATCTGCATTAGCTACAATGTTACTTGAAACGGTTTGATAAGCAGATAGTGCTGCAGATGTTGTTCCTTGCATTAAATTACCCATAACAACAGCAGGTAATCCAAATTCTCCAAGATATGGGGCAGCAGCTGTCATAATTCCGCCCCATCCGGATATTATTCCGGCAAGCGGCATTAATATCCCGCTATTTCCAATTCCATAACCGTTTGCTGCACCTACACCATATGCTGCTGTACTTGCAATATCAGCTATACTTCCAATTCCGGATGCAAAACCTGTTGCTTGTCCACTGGAAGAGCCAAATCCAGTAATCAAATCGCCTATACTGGACGCGCCTCCTGTAGTATATCCGTTTGACCGGTAACCAAAATTAGCCGCAAAACCGCTTGGAAATCCGGAATAGTTTCCTAAACTGTTTACACCAAATGAGGAATAAGTTCCTGTCCCGGCTCCATTTCCTCCCGTGTATTTACTCCAATATGAAGTTCCGGGTATGTTCATATTTTTTGTACCGCCTAACGTTGGCATAAACGCAGATGGTGCCATAAGACTTGCAAGCTGATATAAAAATCCGCCTGCTGCTTCAAAACCGGTTCCGGAGCCGGCAGAACCTGCTACAGCTAAATCTCTTAGTCGGTCATAAGTTTCGTATAGCATAACTTTAGCATCAGCCGAGGCTGCGCCAAATCTGTTTGCCATAACTAAGTATCCATCATTTTTGTAAGACATAATTTCAAGTGAATAAGTGAATAAGGAAACGAGTGAATAAGTGGTTTTAAAATTATCAATTATTAACTTGTTTGCCTATTCTCTTATTTTTCCTTTCTTTTTTGAGTATTGTATATTTTTGTTTTAACTAAGCTGCGAAGCTTGTTCTATTAGTTTCCAAACGTTTTGAATGAACGTTCAACATTTTCTTTTACAAGTTTTTGTAATGTTTCGACCTCTGTTTTTAGCGCAGTTCTTTCAGTATCTAATCGGTTTAACTGCATCTCCAGCATTTTATCTTGACTATTTACGAGCGATAGCTGTGATTGTATGTCAGCATATGCTTTATCATATCTAATTTGGGCATATTTATAATCTTCAAGAGCATTTTCATATGCCTCATCATTTAGAACTTTATCTGTTTTTGGAATAGAAAATGTCCCATCGTCTGCCATATTTTCTATGCTGTATATCTTAATAATTCTGCCGGCAGAATTTACTTCAATATTTGCTCTCGCAGGATTATAATTGCTATCACCATCTATACCATATGTTATGGAATAGTTGTAGCTTTCAGAATCATCATCTAATTTACTCCATTTTGTAATTCTATAGTCGGTAGTAGTTGGAGTTCCGTCGCTAGTAGTATATGTAAAAGTGTACTCTATATCTATATAATCGCTTTCCATAGGTGCAGTCGGCGGTTTTAAATCAAGTTGTTGTTGAAATAATTCAGAGGACTGTTTAGACAAGTCAAGAATAGACTGTTGAAGTTGTTGTCCTTCAAATTCAACATCTGATTGTCTTGCCAGTAGCATTAAATATCTTGCGCTTGAAGCTGCAATACCCATAACTAGGTCTCCTATATAATTTATAATCTATTTACTTTTTAATGGGATATTATAAAAAGTCAATATTACCATTTCTATTATAAACTATATACCTCGATTTAAATCTAAATAATTATCAAAAATCATACATTCTTATTAGAATATCGATAAAAAATCATACTTTTGGTATAGATGAATTTAAAAAAAGAATCCGCTAATTACTTAGAGTTTTTCATAACAATTTCAGCCCTGTATCTTTTATATGCATGATTAAGTTCTGTCATACTAATCGCTTTATCTATATTGTATAGCGCATTTTGATAATCACCTGCTAAATCGTACGCATTAGCCAGAGTAAAATATGCAAATGGTGATTCTTCTTGTGCAAGAGCTTCCTGACACTTTTTGATTCTCTTTTGATTATATAAGGCTTTTAATCTCTTAGATTCAGCTAAATCCTGTTTTGCCTCTAATTCATTACCCAGCATTTTATTTAACTTATGTCTGCGTGCATATAAAAAGTATGACGACGGATCGCCCTCTATAGATTTAATAGCTTGATTTAGAATCTCTAATGCCATTTTATTATCTCTGTTCATATATTTTTCTGATTGTTGAACAAGACTTTGAACTTCATTTCTTGATACAACTGAAGAATCAAAAGAATATTGTATTGTTATAAAATCTCTTGAAACATTAGACGGAAATTGTGCATAAGGCGCTGCATCGCGTATAGAATTTAAAGCAGAATCATCATAAATTTTGTTTCCGGAACTTTCTCTTATGTATGAAGATAAAACATTACCGTTTTTATCAAGCTTAAAAACAACAGTAGCATGCCCTTTTTCAATAACTTCTGGTGGTGTCCAAGTTTTAGAGATTTTTGTACGGACAATATCCATATAATCCCCAAATTCTTCTTGAACAGAAACTCTGCGCGGTGGCTGGTTATAATCTACCTGATCAGACAAAACAGGACTAATATTTATAACCCCTAATACTAAAAATAAAATAAACTTTACTCTCTTACTCCCAAACATAATTTAATTTTATTAGAAATTTTTTTATGTGTCTATAATATTTAAATAAATGTAACAATTTATAAAACCAATAGAGCTTGCAGAAAAATTAAAATTTTTCTCGCAATCTCAATAGAACGGTTTCAATGCGGGTTGTGTGCTATCCCGCACACGACCCGCATTTCACACACTTAAGGTCGTGTTTGAAAAAGTTCGAAAAATTGTCATTTTTCGACTTTTTCCGCACACTCAATATTTTAATTTATCCACTTAAAGCTTGATACATAATCGTTACTGTTAATATTTCCGTTAATCTCAGCTATAAATTTTCTAAAAGCCTTACCGCTAAGCTCTATTCCAGGTATTTTATTTATATTTTCAAGAATTCTGGAATTTTTAGACAAATCAATACCAGGTATTACGTTAAATAGCGTATTAAGTGAGATATTACCTAAAGGACCAAACATTGTTGATATATTCTTTGATAAAAGCCCGAGAACTTCCATTTGAGCATTTGAATCAGAAAAATTATATTGTCCTGTTATAAACAGACTTAAATCTTTTCCTTTTGTTGCAATTTCTATGTTTTCTGCAATACCGTCTTTAATCATGATATTACCGTAGATATCAGAGAAATCTCCAGTTTTTAATGGTGTTAAAATATCAATTACACCATTTATTGATAGTCCTGTAAAACCGCCCTTTATAAGATTTCCAGCTTTCAATAGATATTCAAGAGAACCAAGTTTTGGCATTTTTCCATCTTGTACCGTAAATTTAGCAGAGCCATTCAAAGTTTGCATGCATTTATTAAAATCTTCTCCGTTACAAGAGATTTTCATGTTACCAACCAAACTTCCGTATATTTGATTATCCAAGTCAAATAGCGCCAAAGTCAAATCATTAGCATTAATATTTTTAGCATCCAAATTTAACTTCATACTGTTATCTATCAAATTATATGAATAATCACCATGCAAAGTTCCATCTGCAATATTAAATTTAAAGCCATCCATGCTGAACACATGTTTATTTGAAATTGATACACTTGAATATACGTCATTTGCTGTTAAATTCCGTAGTCTAATTTCGTTTGCATTTAACTTCATATTCTTAATTATTATATTTTTTTTGTCGAAAGATGCCATTGTATCTAGCGCATTAGATTCATTTATCTGAGTTGATTTTAATTTTTCTGTTATATAATTCAAATCAATCATCTTTGTGTATAGTTCAGCATTTTCTACATAATACGGAGGGACTAACTTATTTCTTAACAAGCCTTTAAACTTAATTTCATTTCCTAAAACTTCACCGATAGATGATATCTCTATAACTTTATCCTTAAAATTTAACGAAAGTGTTTTAATTATTGTGTCTAAAAACGGAATGTCAGTTTCTGCAATTTTAAACGTACCATTAAATTTAGGATTAGAGAGTTTACCATTTATTTTTAAGTCAGAAATAAATTGTCCTTGTTTTATGTTTGGTTTTTTGAATATTATATTAAAAATCCTTGCATCAGTCGGATTTGTTGTTTTTATTCTTAAATCATGGAAATTCATATCATTATTAGCCAAATCCACCCCGCCAAATACTTTTAACATATTTATTCTGGTTGAACGTTTATTTTGGGAAGATATAACTTTATCATATGAAAATTCTTTTATTTTTAAGTTTTTTTGTTTTAATAAATTTGCATCTAAATTTAAAATTATTTTGTTTTCTAAATCTCCTACCGTAGCACCTAAATAGTATATACCTGCATCTTTTTCCAGATTAGCTTCAGAGATAATATCAAGATTATCTTGGAATCCTTTTAATTTTATCCAATATATAATATCACCTTTTAATTTTAACGGATATAACTGATTGTTATTGAAATATTTGTCAATAAATTCTTGTTTTGGTTTTGAATTTATGTATAAATTGTATTTAGGATCAGAAAAAATGTTATCAATATTACCATCAACCAATATTGGCATATCGTCAGCTATAACGTTAATTTTATTTACACCAAGATTATTTTTTCTTAAATAAATACTTCCGTTAATAATTTTTATGGGTAAATTAAGCGGATTGTATATTAAACGGATTCCTCCAATATTTGTCGAAGCATTAATATTATTGTTAGAAATATTTGCATTTATATTAATTTTTCCATTTTCAAATTTGATTTTATTTAATATATCTTTTTTATCTTTTGGAATAAGTGAAGATTCCAAAAATATATTTATAAGTGGAAGTTCAAAGTCTTTTAAAATAACTTTTCCGTTAAAAACAGGTTTTGAAGAGATATCCTCACCTTTTAAATTTATATTAAAAGAGCCGGTTGAGTTTGCAAAATTGCCGCTTATATCTTGTATATTGAGGTTATTGTTTTTTAAAGATACAGCCCCCTTAGATATTTTTATTTTATTCTCTTGTGAAGAATTTAATATTTTAGCGGTTAAATCGATTTTATCATACTCAATCTTATCAATATTCCCTTGATATTTTAGGTTTATATCTGTATAGATATTTGTATAATTCTTTGAGAATTTATCATTTCCAGTTATTAAATCTCTTAAGTTTAATTTTTGAGCCTGAATTATAGCTTTTGCAATTCTATTCTTTACATCAGCTTTAATACTAAAAAGAGAATTCCCTACATATGAATTTATATCAAGATTAGAATTTATTCCATCAAAATGTAATACTCCTTTTGAATTTTTTAATAATATTCCTTGATAATTTAAGCTATTTCCTAATAGTTCAATATCGCCGCTTGTAAAAAAGTTTTCATTATATTTGAGTACATTAATATCTTTAACATTACCAAAAACTTTTAATGACAGATTTACTAGTCCATTCAATTCATTAAAATCAGGAATTTGTTTCTTTAATTCATCAATCATTGTAGATGTTTTTATTGCTTTATATAAATCATTCAAGTTTTGTTTTTGCGTACTTACATCAAAATCAAATTTTCCACCCAGACTACATTTACCGTTTATATCAATTTTTTGATTATTAACAAATCCGTCTTTTAGATTAAAAACTGCTTCATCATTATCAAAGGTTAATACAGCATTTGCCCTATCAAGAATTAAATTTGGAATTTCGAAAAAATGAGTAGTTACACTTTTCATGTTAAAGACACCCCACACATGCGGGTCCTGCCTATTTCCTTTAATAGTAATGTCAATATTTCCTCTACCTTTGATATCCATTATTGGCACAGGTCCAATTATAAAATTAAGTATTTCATGAAGCGGCACGACTTTTTCTTCTGCAACAGCTAAATCAACATTACTAGTACTTAATACTCTCATTTCAGAGTATTTTATGTTATATAATTCTACCTTTCCATTTACTGTAACCTTTTCAGAATAACCGGCAGGAACAAGCACATCAAATAATAAATCTCTTCCCGTAAATTTTAGTTTTATGGAAGCACCTTTTGCATTTGGTATAGGTTTTGTTAAGATTCCATTATTTATGTATATATCACCAATAATATCCGGTTCCTGAAAACGTCCTTTTATATTTAAATTTCCAATAATATCTCCATAAAATTTATACTTTTTTAGCTTATATGAATCAATGTCTTCTGTTTTAAAAATTGGAAGCATACTAATAAAATCTTCTATTTTTGAACTATTTATCCGAAGATTTAAATTCATATTAGGTTTGCTTATATAATCAGACATCGTTCCATTTATTACAACATCTAATCTGTCGGACCAAATTTTTCCATTTGTTATTTTAATTTTATGTTTAGATAAATCCAAATCTGAATTAAAATTTAAAACCGATGGAAATATTATAGATTTTGCATCATCTTTACTTATTAATTTAAAATTATTTACAGTGCCGCTAAATCCGTTAGTATTTGCAGACACATTTAAGACTCCGCTTAAATTAACAATATCTTTAGGCAAAATGTCACTAATAAAACCATTTACTTGTTCTATATTAAGATTTTTACAATTTATATTTATTTTAGCTTTATTAATGTCCTTATTTTTAGGTAAAAATAAATCTACATTCGCAGTCGCTTTTTCTTTTAATGATTCTAAAGCAGCATCAAGAGTGAATTTTAAATATTTCACATTATTTTGATATATAAAATTTTTCCCTTTAAAATTAGGAAGTTCCTCTTGTTTTGAATTCTTAATAGCTATATTAAAATTATCAATATTAATCCTGTCACAAATAAACTTAGGTTTATTCTGTGAATCTAAAATATTATAATTTTTTATAATTGATGTATCAGTGTTAGTCTTTAAATTTATTTCTGATATTTGTATAGAGTTAATATGAATTCGACCTGACAACAATGGCAGCAAACGAAGTTTTATTTTTAGTTTTTGACATTCAAATCTGTCAATATCGTTTTTGGATTCTACTTTTAAAGAATCTGCACTTATATAAGCTGATGGAATAATACTTGTATATATTTTAGGATTTTCGATTTTTATTTTGTATGGAGAATTATAAGTTATATTATCGCATATAATCGGAACCGCTCTCATACAAAAAAACGGAATACCAACTAGCCAAACTAATATGCTAATAACTAATATCGATATATATTTATATAAAGCTCGATTCATTTTTATATGTACATAATAACAGTAAAAGAATTAAATGTATATCCTCACTTTTATAAACTTAAATGTTAATTAATTTATTTTATTGTATAATCTTCATAGCGGAGGTATTCAAAGATGCTTGTAGTAATGAACAGCCATGCAACAGAACAAGATATTCAACGTGTTGCGGAATTTATTGAATCAAAAGGTTTTGAAGCTCGTGTTTCTCACGGCGAAGCAAGAACGGTAATTCATGCTATAGGACTAAAAGAAGTTGATTTAAGAGATTTTGAACTATTACACGGTGTTGATGATGTTATAAAGCTTTCAACGAATTATAAACTTGCTGCGCGTGCAAGTCAGGGAAAAGATACCGTTATTGAAGTAAACGGAGTTAAATTCGGCGATAAATATACAGGTCTTATTGCTGGACCTTGTACAATAGAATCATACGACCAGATGGATGAAACGGCACAAGAACTTGAGGAATCTAATGTAAAAATTATAAGAGGCGGAGCATTTAAGCCAAGAACAAGTCCGTATGCCTTTCAAGGAATGGGAGAAGAAGGACTAAAAATAATAAGAAGTGTCGCTAATAATCATGGTATGGCTGTTACATCTGAAATTATGGAAAGCTCTCAACTTCCTATGTTTGAAAAGTATGTTGATATTCTTCAAGTTGGCGCCAGAAATATGCAAAATTTTAATCTCTTAAAAGAATTAGGTCATGCTCACAAACCTGTGATTTTAAAAAGAGGTTTGTCATCTACTTATGAAGAATGGCTCATGTCAGCAGAATACATTATGGCTGGTGGTAATAATCAAGTTATTCTATGCGAAAGAGGAATTAGGACTTTTGAAAAATATACCAGAAATACTCTTGATTTAACATCCATTCCCGTAATAAAAAAATTAAGTCATTTACCGATTATAATTGACCCATCTCATGCAACAGGTCTAAGAGATAAGGTAGAACCTATGTCAAGAGCTGCAATCGCTGCCGGATGCGACGGATTAATAATAGAAGTGCATTATGACCCTGATAGAGCTGTATGCGATGGCGCACAATCTTTGTATCCTTGGCAATATGATTTATTGTATAAACAAATTAAACAAATTGCACCAATTGTTGGTAAAGAAATTATTTAAAGGTTGCCTTTTATCCGGTGTAAACTCTGTTACGTCCACTTTCTTTAGCATTATATAATGCCTTATCAGCGCGTTCAAAAAGTTCCTCGCCGGATTCTATATTATTGAATTCTGCAAGTCCCATACTTATTGTAACGTTAATTGTTTTAATATCATTATCATCGATGTTAACGGGTATTGGAGACGATTCTACAGCATTCCTTAAACGTTCTCCGACAATTTGTGCTTCTTGAATATGTGTGTAAGGTAAAAGAACCGCAAATTCCTCACCTCCATATCTTGATGGAATATCAGATTCTCTTAATGCGGCTTTTATTATTGAAGCTACACCTCTTAATACAGCATCTCCACTTGCATGTCCATAAGTATCATTGACTTTTTTAAAAAAATCTATGTCAATCATCATTGCGCACAGCGGATTGTTTTGACGTTTTGCTTGTGCAATTTCTTGACTTAGACGATATTCAAACTGTCTCCTATTATTTAGATTTGTTAGTGCATCTATTGTTGCATATTGTAAAATCTTTGAATAGGAATTTGCTCTATTTATTGTAATAGCAGATTGTCTTGTAAGCTGTTCTAAATAACTAATATCGCGTTTAGAAAGTATATCTAAAGTGCTTCTTGCAACGATACATCCAATAATTTCTCCATCTTCAGAAGTTAATGGAAATGCACCGATTTTATCGTCATTAGTAACTATGTATTCAGTCTCTGATGTAAGTTGCTTTAACACTTCATATATTCTTTGATCTTTACAAGCTTTTGGCCATATCAAACTGTATTCATCATTCTGTTTTAAGAATACGTATATTAGATGATCTTTTATAAACCGGTCTAACATTTCTCCTATTATTGGAACGATATAATTTAATTCATATTGTGTTTCTATAATTTTAGCAATATTTTTCATAGAATCATGGAATTCTACATTTATTTTAGATTGTTCATTTAATATAATATTCTGAAGCTTTAAAGAAACTTGATACGCAAATATTTTCATTAAAAATAAAAATTCAACATTAACTTGTGTCTTTTCTTCCAATTCAAGTTCCAATACACCATAATCTTTGTTATCCATAACAATAGGCATATATAAAGAATCTAAACTAAATGTTATATCACTAACAATTGTAGGTAATTTATATGCTTTTGAATTAATTACAAAATCATGCCCTTTTATATTATTAAATGCAGTGTAAATAATTGAATCATCATTTAATATACACCAAGTATTCAAACAATCACGCATTGTATTAGTAACACTGTCATATACATAGACATTTAATTTTTTAGTCCTTACAAGTTCATTTAAAACAGATGTTAATTCTTGAAATAATAAAGTAACATCTAACTTTTGCGCTAGTAAATCCGATATTTTGGTTAAAAAACTTAGTTTATTATATGTCATAATCCTCTTCCTCAGAATTACCGTCTGATTCAGATGAAAATTGTTGTTCTGAATCATCAGGTGCAATAAAAATTTCATATCCAGCGCAAGTTTTTAAATTCTTCTGCATGATTTTGTCTGTATTATTATCATTTTTTATTCTTCCGTCTGAATATACGTATTGCATGCTGCCATCAATAGGTCTTTTATCGGTTCCGTTCTGGACTTCCGGTGAATGCATATACTTAATTGACACTTCTCTAAGAGCATTAATTATATATGCTGTTTGAGATTCTTTACTTTCATTTGATTCAGTCGCAAGCATTGCAGCTTTTTGCAATTCTGACATTGCTTCTCTATACCTATGTAAACTTATAAGCAGCACTGCAATATTATAGTGAGCTTCAAACCTTTTAGGCTTGATACTCATTGCTTTACAATAATCCAAACCTGCCAGCTTTGAATCTCCTCTTAAATGATGTGCAACTGCTCTATTATAATACACATCATAATTATTTTTTAAGTATTTAAGAGACGCAGTATACGAATCTATTGCGTTTTGGAGCAAATCTCTTTCTAGATATTTTTTTTCTAGAGGTAAATATGTTGCTTTTTGCTTGTATGCTACTCCTTTGTTAAATAACGCAATTCCTTTATTTACCCTTATACTTTTTACATTACTATATATAAAAGGCGGTAGCCTCCACTTAAAAAGGTCTATATCTTCGATTGAATCAAATTGCTCTATTGCTTCATCAAAAAACCCCATACTTTCTGAATAAACTATTCCTAAATTCATTCTTGCCAAAACAAACTTAGGACAGTATTTTATTGCATTTTTATACGCATTTACAGCAGAATAATAGTCTTCATATACTACATATATATTTCCCAAATTAAACCAAGCATCATAGTGACCGGGATAATATTTTAGTCCTTTTAAATAATAATCAAGAGTTTTTGCCATATCACCTTGAGAATATGCTTGATCGCCTTTATGTACATAGTATACACCTTTAACTTTTCTAACTTGACAGCGAATCCAATCTTCGTGAAAAATCCAAGCATAAGCAGCTAATCCGACTATAATTATGAAAGAAATAATTTTCTTATAAACACGTAACATAATGATGAAATTATATCATATTAATCAATTCAATAGAAGTTAAAAAGTTCTGCTTCATCCTATATATTTTTTAAATCTTGTAAAAAAAACACCTTAAACGATTAAGGTGTTAACTAAATATCTCTGTAATAGAGAAAGAGAGAGAGAGTTATTATAATTTTCATACTACCTTCCTGCAATCAAACTGCAGTACAACTTAATAAAATGCTTTATCCGTTTACCATTCTATCAAGTTCATAAATCTTAAATACCAGCGAATCAATTTGTTCTTTAAACCACAGAACAAAAACTTTTAATTCATCACGAAAACTGTAACATCCGGGCCACATATTATACATACTGGATACTCCTTATTAATATCATCTACTTACATCATGTATATCGGCATTTTTTTTTAAAACTTTAATGTTTTTGATAAAATCTTTACAATTTGTTACAATATTGAGCTAAAATCCAATAATAACTTAATTTTAAAATATTAATATTATGCATTATTTTAAAATATATTTCTTTACTTATATATATACCCTACTTGAGCTTTACTCACTTTAATTTTTTGATATAATTCAATAAGAGATAAGAGGGAGAATTATGAACAAAAATCAATCAATAGGAATGTATATAATTTTAGGAATTATGGTATTAGCTTTTATAGCAATGCTATTTAACGGACCCACTTCCAGCACACAAGAATTATCATATACTTCATTTATGCAAAAGGTTGAAAATAAAGAAATAAAGAGTGTAATTCTCGGGAAAGATACACTAATTGCTGTTCCAGTAAAACAACCGGAGCAGTCACAGCAAACAACTAATTCTATTTTTGGAGAGGTAAAAGCACCTTCATTGCAATATAAAGTTGTAATTCCAGAAAAATCAGATGTATTGCAAAAATTGGAAGCAAACAATGTAGATGTTAATGCTACAAAATCTTCCGAATCAGGTTCAATACTGGGACTAGGATCATCACTATTCACAATACTTTTAGTTATAGGTTTTATGCTTTTAATAATAAAATCAATACAAGCAGGTGGCGCTCAAGCAATGTCCTTTGGGAAAAGCAGAGCCAAAATGCTTATGGATAATAAAGTTAAAACAACATTCAAAGATGTTGCTGGTATTGATGAAGAACGAAAAGAACTTGAAGAAATTGTTGATTTTCTAAAACATAGCGATAAGTATGTAAAACTTGGTGCTAAAATTCCAAAAGGAGTCTTGCTGGTAGGTGCTCCCGGAACAGGTAAAACATTAATGGCAAAAGCTGTAGCAGGCGAAGCAAAGGTTCCGTTCTTTTCTATAAGCGGTTCGGATTTTGTAGAAATGTTTGTCGGTGTCGGCGCTTCTCGTGTTAGAGATTTATTTGAGCAAGCAAAAAAACATCAACCTTGTATTGTATTTATTGACGAAATCGATGCAGTAGGTCGTCAAAGGGGAGCCGGTCTAGGTGGCGGTCATGACGAAAGAGAACAAACTCTAAACCAGTTACTTGTTGAAATGGATGGTTTCGATGAAAATACAAACATAATAATATTAGCTGCAACAAACAGACCTGATATTTTAGATAATGCACTTTTAAGACCGGGACGATTTGACAGACAAATTGTTATTAATAAGCCAGACGTTTTAGGAAGAGAACAAATTTTAAATGTTCACGCAAAAAACAAACCTCTTGCAAAAGAAGTAGACTTAAAAACTCTGGCTAAACGCACTCCGGGATTTACCGGCGCAGATTTATCAAATTTATTGAATGAAGCAGCACTTCTTGCTGCACGTCACGATAAATCGGAAATAGAAATGCCTGACCTTGAAGAAGCTATTGATAAGGTAATGGCAGGTCCGGAAAAGAAAAGCCGAATTATATCAGATGAAGAAAAAGAAAATACAGCTTACCACGAAGTTGGGCATGCACTTCTTGCAAAACTTCTAAAAGACTGTGACCCTCTACATAAAGTTTCCATTATTCCAAGAGGAATGGCGCTTGGTATAACGTTAACACTCCCAGAAAAAGACCATTTAACAATGAGGAAAAACCAATTGCTTGACAGAATCACAATGATTTTAGGCGGTCGTGTTGCAGAAGAAATTATTTACGGTAAAGACAACATTACAACAGGTGCTTCTAACGACCTTGAAAAAGTTTCTGCGCTTGCTAAAAGTATGGTAACGACCTATGGCATGAGCGAAAAAATGGGCAATATGGCATACGGAAAAGAACAAGAACACGTATTTATGGGAAGAAATTTCGGAAATACCAGAGATTTTTCTGAAGAAATTGCTGCTGATATAGATAAAGAAGTTAAGAAAATTGTAGATACTCAATATGAGCTTGCAAAGCAGCTTCTCACAGAAAATAGAGATATGTTGGAATTTATTGCAAAAGAACTTCTTGAAAAAGAAACTTTAGACCAAAGTGAATTTGAAGAATTAATGAACAAAGTGCGTGAAAAAAGAAATTTTTAATAAAATAAGAAAAGGAGAGCAGAATAATGGATAGAGATTATATTGTATTTGAAGAATATAAAACATATACGGAACAAAAAGAAAATTTTATTGAAAGAAATTTTAAGACTAATAGATTTTATATGATATCCATTATAATTCTAATACTTGCAATGATTTACACAAATAACGTAATGTTTCTTGATAGACTTTCCGCAACTCTTGTTTTTGCTTTTTTTGGCATTTCAGTAAGTGTTCTTTGGTGGATGAATGTGGATTCATATAATACATTAATTAAAGTAAAATATAATGATGTAATTGAAAGCATTGAAGAAAGACTTCCGATTCATCCATTTACCGAAGAAACAAAAGCAATACAAGAATATAGGAATAAAAAAATATTTTTATTCTCTGATATTCAAAAATTAATATCTATTATTGCAGCCCTATTCTTCTTTGCAATTACAGTGAGTGAACTTTCTCCGATTTGTATAGCAATTTTTGAAAAATTTATAAATTTAAAAAATGGAATTTAGGGGTAAATTCTGGGGGTAAATTCTGGGGAGCAAATTCTGGGGAGCAAATTCTGGGGAGTAAATTCTGGGGAGTAAATTCTGGGGAGTAAATTCTGGGGAGTAAATTCTGGGGTAAATTCTGGGGTAAATTCT
>CAJOOM010000180.1 GCA_905236775.1 Candidatus Gastranaerophilales bacterium | reverse complement strand
TTTTAATACATCTATATAATGTTCTTCTAATCCATCTGGAGTAAAAATATTAACATAATCTCAAACAAAATAAGCATTCCAGAAAGGCTCCATTCATTCAGCATAATAATTAAAATCTTTAAACTGAATAACTCACTCCGGGATAAATCCACATGAAAGTTCTACACTATAAGTAGCTATATCATAAAAGTCTGATCGTTTTTGATTATATTCAGCCTGCTGCTCTTCATCATCATAATCTCATTCCCGATTCAATAATTCATAAGGAATTTCTTGTTCAAGTGATAGAAAATATGAACATATTATATTATCCTTTGAATAATCAATTGCAGATCATCAAATTTCATCTCATACATAATGTACATACCAACCATCAAACACTTTATTCACATTAGGAAAAGCCTTTACACCTGTTAAAGATAAAGTATATCATGTGATATCATAATATCATCATTCGTAAGAATTATAATCATATTCTGCATAGTTCAGCCATTCAAAAGTATCTTCTTTTATTTCTGCATCCTTATTTACATCTTTTAGAAAATCTTTCATAACTGATACCACTTCATTATCAGGTAGATTTTCATTCAATTTTGTAAAATTTCCTAAAAAAGATTCATTTCAATTTCACGAGTCACACCCCATCAACATTAAAGAAAATCACAATATTAATGCAAAACTAAACATAAATAAATTTTTACTTTTCATAAAAAATTATTTAAAAAATAAAAAATCTGATTAATAAACTAATAATAACTTATAAACAAAAAACAAGATAATTATTCATTAATTACAATTTCATCAAAATTATAAAAAGAACTTGCATTTTTAAAAATTATTTCTAAAAGTAAAGTACTAATATTTTTCATTGAACTTAAATTAACAAAAAAAGAAGTGTTTTTTTCTCTCAAATTACGCCTACTACGCTGTGAAGCATCACTAGGTGATAACCTTACTTTACCATGGATCCATAACACTTAAAACCTAGTGAGGTAACCCATGAGCTTCTGTTTCCAGGAGCTCTTTTTAAAATCTGTATTGACAAATGTAAAAAGAAATATAATATCTAAAAAAACAAAAAAAATAATGCCTATGAACACCATCTATTTATCAGAAAGATTAAAGCAATTGGAAGAGATTGCAGCTAACCCCAATGCTAAAAACGGAATTTGGAATAGTTTCAGTCTGTTCATTTCCATTTCCGACGAAATCCTAGAAAGCCTCAAAGATTTCAACGGAAACATAGTTCCACAAGCTGCTAGTGAAAATATTATAAAGGATCTCCAAAGTATCCGACCTGGATTTGAAAAGATTAGTGGTATAAAACTAGAGACCCAAAATCTAGGTTTAAAATTTGAAAAAGCTAAGAACAATGTAGCCAAAGCTCATAAATTCAAAGCACAAATCTCTAAATTTTTGAAGGGATACCAAGGACATTTCCTAAAAACCAACAATTAAGATGTGATTATATCACATCTTTTTTAAAGACTTTTTTTATTTTTTTATAAAAAAATAGCCCCTCGCACACACATTATTAGTGTTAAAGAGGACCCCCGATTGGCAAAGAACAGAGAATTTGCTTTATACTAAAGCAAAAGCGATTATGCCCGAGACGTGTTATTCTAGTTGCACGTGTGGTACGGGTTGTATCAGCTATGAAAAAGTTCTATTAAGGAAATTGGTCGAGACTTTAGACCAGAGCAAGACAATGTCGCTTTCCCGGACATACCGCCTGAAAGTCGCCGCGACTTACGGATAGCCGCCGCGCTTAGTCCAGTATTAGATGTTGTATCTTCCCTTACTATCTTCGTCAGACTTCAGAGAGCAGGTATTTTCCCTGCTCTCCTTTTTTTATTTAAAAAATTTTCTGCTAAAAAAACTCCTATTGAAAGATACAATAGAAGTTTTAATTCAGATTTCTAATTCTTTATGCCAAAGTAGGCCCTTTACCAGCTTTTGGCAAATTATTTCCCTTATTATTTCCTCCCGAGCGATATCTTATAGTAAATATCCAAAGCATAAAAGCACCTAGATAAGCATTAAAAATAGCTAAATTTATAACTTTATAGATATTCTTATCACTACGAACAAATATGCTAAAAAGGAAAATAAGAGATGTAAAGAACACTTGCTTCCGAAAGAATTCATAAGATTCCCTTGTATAGAAATACTTGGAGAAGAACATAAACAATCCAATCAGCATTGAAACAGCTATGAAAATGTAATGTGTATACCTTTCATTCCAATAGACATTTCCTACTCCAAAACCTATACAACTAAGCAAATAAAAGAAAAACAAATTATTAATTTTCGTCATACCTTATTTTATATTTTGTTTCATAAATATAATATAAAAAACTCACAGTAGAAATTCAAGCAAAAAAACAAACATAATAAGCGATTATTTAATTATTCAAATTTTTCTAAAAATTGGGAAATAACAAAAAGAATACAAAATGATTGTGGAAGGGAGTAATCCTTCATCATCCCTTTTTAATCTTTACATTTACAAGAAAATAATTAAAAATATATAAAATAAAAATAAAAAAGTTATGGTTAAAAAAATTAGAATTGAAAAATGGGAACTGTATTACATGCTCTTATGTATGGTTACATTCGGCTTCTGGATTGGCTACATCTTAGGAAGATCATCTTCTTGGACAGCAAAACCATCAATTAGGAACGTTGTAATTCCAAATGGTGCAGCAATTATTTTCTTTATGATGATTATGTTTCTTCTAGTAAAGATAATCTTATACTACCATAGGAAATTAGAATTAACTAGAAGAAAAACAAAACATCTCGAAAAATTAAAGTAGAATGTGATTTACATCCTACTTTTTTAATTAATGCTTGAATCTAAATAGACATTAATTACAATAACACACGTCTTGTAGAAAGATTAAAAAACATCTAAAAATTTTGTCGTGAGACAAATTACCTAAGATTCGCATAACAAAACCTTGTATTCAAAGTGTTAAAAGTTGTTAATGTGTCACAGCGGTGACACTTTTTTATTTCCAACAATTTCCCCTTGAATTAACAAAAGCATTTTCATATAATAACACATGGAAACAAAAAGTCAAATTGATTATGAAAAAAGTTCTTATTTATTACTGTCTCACATTGCTAGTTTGCATTGTATTTGGTTTGATTTGTGCACTAATCTCATTGTTCTCTTGGTGGTATATATTCCTACTAATATTCCCCATTTCACTAGGATGGTTACCCTTTGCTATGATGATGGAGTCAATTCCATCAGATAAAATTGAAAGAGTAAGTGGTATAGTACTAATTGGATTCATCATTATGATTATTCTTGTAATATTAGGAACATTATTCATACATGATAATACCTTCTGGGGACAAACTTCTGCTGTAAGTCTTTTTGCTAGCATCTTATCACATATCGTTTTGATAAGTAAAATCAGGAACAAAATAGTGTAAGCTAATTAAAAATTACCAAAATTTAAATCGGTATCACATTTGGTACCGATTTTTAAAACTATTAAGATAAATCTATTGATTATTAAATATATTTTCATAAAATGTAAATACATTTAATTCTTTTTCATATATAATGGAAAAAATAAATAAAGGAGAAGAATTACCAAAAAAGGGGAGAGGTAGACCTCATGAAAACAATCAAATCGTCAAAACTTTAGATACTTCCGAAAGTATAATTCCTAATTGGAAAGTTTTTAATATAAAAGAAATAGCAGAAATTAATCCTTTAGCAAACAAAATACTCACGTTAAAAAATGTGAAAACAAATAAAAATTGAGAAAAATACATAGAAATAAATTGAAGGAAATACTATGAATTTAACTGAGAATGAACCTCAAAAGACTCAATATATATACAAAAAGGGAATTCTATATTTATATGAGACAGATTCGAATGACTAACAAATCGGGATGGAGTATTATTTAGATATTCATTTTGAATATGATGAGGCATAAGTTTTGAACAACGTAAAACTAAATATTCATGAGGAGCAATGTATTTACAACAAATTTATAAATCTGAAATTTTTTCTGCTAGCAAAGTTATATGAATTGTAAAATACTCATGAAAGTTGATAAAAATCACAAAAGATTTAGTAGACGACTATATAGCTTGATGACTCAAAAAAACAGCAAAAGATATAGTTAAAACAGCCATTAGACTTGATCCTAACGTTTCCAAATATGTACAAAAACTGAAAGAAAAATAATATAAGAGATGATTATATTAATTTAAAAAAAGCTAGCGATGAATCACCGCTAGCTGAATTCTCAAATTTTTTTAAGAGCTTTACAAACCTCATTCCAATCTTCAAACTTTTTGAAATTTTTCCAATAATACTCAATACGATAGCCTCCAATCTTTAAAGGATCTCTACCCGGAATTGTCCTACTTTTACGAATTCCAAGATAAACAGGCTTATCACTATATTCAAAATTTAATAGTTCAAAACGATAAACACTTTTAGAAGTAAGATCCTTACAGAGCAAGAAAAGATTTTCACCCTCGAGAGTCGCTGGAGTTACCAAATAAGACCTATCCATCAAACTATCCGAATGACGAGTCGCATCATCCCATAAATCAAGACCTAAATTAAGGACTTCCTTTTTCGTTAAAGTTTTTACCTTAAATTCAGAAATTGATTTGGAGAGTGATATAGGAAAATCGAAATCAGAACGATGAAAGCGATATTCGTGATTATTATCACCATAAGAGTTCTGTAACTTTTCAAAAGCCTTAGTAAAAGGCTTGCAGTCACATTTAAATTCCTGTACTATCTTTCCGCAAAACGGACAGATATGTACTTCAGAAACAGAGATTACTACATCCTCATAGGGATAAAGAACAATCCCATTATCCTTCTTCGAAAAAGTCTGGATAGAAGACATAGATAAATCAATACCAAAAAAATGTCTAATATTTTCCATAAGCTAAAGGTTTTTTTATTTGTTTTTGTTCTTTATTTATTTTTTATTTTTCAAAATGGATATTAATAATTAATAATATAATATCAACTAATTTATAACAAACAAAACCAGAAAAAGAATTTTTAAATAAAATTTTCCTCCTTTATAGATTGAAAATTTAATTAAATCTGAGAAGTTTTAGATCTTTTTTATACAAAATCCTAGTTACAAACTAGGATGTCAATCAAAAGATAGGGCAGTTTAACATACTTTTCAATAATTTCCAGACTTTTAATCTATTTTCCATTTTGATTGTATTTTTTGTAAATAAAATTTTTATTTTTAGAGAAAAACACAGAAATAAACACAAATTATAAATATTTCTGAAATACAGTTTACTTTGCACAACTGTGATTGTGCAAAGTAAAATATATATGTTTTTTGAGGCATTTTATAAGTCCTCTATAAATACATCTTTTTAGATTATTTTTAAATCATAATTATTACATTATGCAAAACAAAATACAAAAATAAAAAAAATTTATCATCAAAGGGTAGTTTATTTTTATTTTTCGAAGTGAGACTCCCCTCTAAATCCACTATATTTTTCCAGATTTATATAAAAATAAAGAAATATTAGGTATAGACTAATATTTCTCGTAAGAGAAAAATAAGCGATATTTTTATTCAAAGTGGAACAATATACCACCCAGCACAAAAAACGTGTCTTAAAATTTTCTAATTTTTTCATTTTTCTATCATTTTTCATCAATTTTTATTCTTATATGATTTTTGATTCTTACACGAATGAGATCAGATTTTTTATATTTTTTTATCGCTCTCATATAATAATTTTATATAAATATAACGTTTATTATTTTTTTATATTCATGCATATCTTTACATATCAAAAATTTTACTACCAAAAATGGGGGAGTCTCATCCAAAAATTTTTGGAGAGTAACTACCCTTTCATCCTTTTCTATATTTCAACATTATATTAGATTAATATCTTCCTTATTTGGGGGCCCCTTATGAGTGCATTCACCTGTTCCACCCCTGAATACATTTAAGCCCCTGGGACTATTATAGTAGTACGACATAAATTCAAAATTGTGACAAAACGAAAAAACTCCCCTAATCCTATCACCATTTTTTGAGAGTGAAGACTCCCCTTCTAAATTTATTCTAAAAAACCGGAATACAATTACTAAATTAACTGAATAATACTTTATCTTTAACAAAAACATTTTCAAACATTGAATATCCCACTACCCTCTCTATCGAACTCTACTTTACGATTAGCATAAATAAGATTTGATTCATATAATAATATTATCCGAATGGCGCCACCATTAGGATACAATTACAATGTTTTGCATTTTACTAACTTCCGTTGTGGCAACTCAAGTCAGTTTTTTCTAATATCCAATTGAAATTGAACTACAAAATCATTATTATGGAATAGTCTGATGTGTCTTCGCATTAGACGATGTGCTTTTTCAGAGTCCTCCGTTGTGATAACGCAGGACTTTTCTAAAAAAAGGACTCTAAAGGAAATACCAATAGAGTCCAAATACCTCACCAGGCACAAATTTATTAACAACCGTTAATCCATTTAGTCTCACGACCAACAATTAATCATAAACCTAACAAATCATGATGAAACCATCGCAGATACTTTTAGTAATAATTTTAATAATTGCAAACAAAAAAATATAAAATAATCGGGAATCAACTACATCTCTATATTATTCTAATGTTTTAATAAAAAAACCTAAATATAATTTGAGATAAATATATGGATAAAATAAAAACAATATATAAAATATAGTTGTTTTACCAAAATAATAATCATGGAAATGAGTTGAAATCTACCAAAAAAGCCAGGAACGAATTGATGTCTTTTTTGGCTTCTGTGGATGTTGATATATTATAGTTTTGTAACTTATATATGATATTCACTATGAAAAAATAATGCATGATGAATGTGACGATTTGACTCATTTATCACAGCATATATGATATGAACAATGTTTTTTATATTTTTTTCTGTATTCATTTGGTTAATCAGATGATGAAATGTTAACAAAAGGAAAAAAATATACCTTGATATCTTAAAATCAAATAATCAAGCAATTACAAAAAAACTTAAAATAAATGAATTTCGAGAACATTATAGCTGATGAGAAGATTCTGTATTAGATTGAAATTACATATATATTTATGACTGATCAAAAACATACAGAAAATTAATTAAATCATTTGGAATGAAATCCTCTTGATGTCCAATGAGTGATTACAATAAACTAAAAAAACTATGAGTAGAACATTCAACAGATAAGGAAGTTTTTAAAAAATCTTTAGAAAATAAGCTATCTGAACTAAATAATAAACTTCAACAATGACAAAACTTGTTTAAAAGTAAAAAAATACAAAAAAATATAAAATACCTAAATTATATTATCGAAAATATAGATAATTATATTCAAAAACCATCATTAATAATGGCCGATGGTACAAGTATATCAATAGATGATGATGTTATAGTATATATCGATCCAACAGATTGATGAAATTATGAAATACAATTAAATACATATGTACAAAATAATGAAAACTCAGAATGAAATATACAAACAGAATTAATGGATAAATACCAAAAAGAATTAACCCATTGACCTATTTATGAAATATTCACAACAATCGGTAAATTCATTATAATTATATTAATAATTATAATTATCTTCTTTATCATATCTAATATTACAACATTTATCGATCGATGTTTTAAAATGATATGGAATATAATTTCTTAAATTATTAATTTTATCTCATCTTTATAATAATTCAGATTTTTAATCTGATTACATATATTTTTTGTATTGTCAAATCTTTTAGTCAGAAAGTCTTGATTTTTGAAAAAAGAATCTTAATTTAGAGTCATATATAAATCTTTATTTAGCTCTTTATTTAGTGTTTCAATGCTTACAGACCAGTGTATTTCAGTAACAGATCTAAAGAAAAACATGAACGCTTATGTTAAAGATCTAAAAAAAGATAAAATCATTTTTGTGAATAACGCACCTGTC
>CAJOOM010000179.1 GCA_905236775.1 Candidatus Gastranaerophilales bacterium | reverse complement strand
TTTCCTACGGTCTTATGTTTATTTAGTTCCATATTTCGCAAAAAAAATAACATGCATGAACGCATTTTGTTACAAAAATTTACAATTAAACCGCAAAAGCAGATATAAACAAAATCAAAATTTAAAAAACATTTTAATCTACATATATTTCATCCAAGTTATACAAAAGACCACTTAAAGGAGTCGGAAAAATATTTTTTATTTTCTTTCTTATAGCAGTAATTCTAGTTGGCGAATACAAATAAATAATTGGATTTTCATCATATATTATTTCTTGATATTTATCATAAAGTGGTTTTCTTTCATCAAACGTAAGTTTTAGAGCACCTTGTTCAAAAATTTTATCAAGTTCAACTTCCCAAGGATAAATTGAATCCGATTCTGAGTTGTTATCATGCATGTTAAACATATGTAGTGTACCTTTTGATGTCCAGACATTTTTACCATCGTGCGGTTCTAATGGAGAACCTGTAAGTCCCATTATTGCCATGTCCCAGTCATACGAATTTGTTAATTTATTTACAAGTGAATTAAATTCTATAGGTTTAAAATTAACTTTCATTCCAAGTTCTTCTAAATCTTGTTTTAGCATCACGCCTAATGCTTCTCTTTCAAGATTGCCTGCATTTGTATATAAATCAAACTCTACAAGATTTCCTTGTTTATCATATAGCTTGCCAAACTTATATTCAAATCCTTCTTCTTTTAATAGTTCCATTGCTTTTTCTTTATCTTGAGGATGTCCTTTTATATTCTTATTCAAATATATTGAATTTAAACTTTCAGAGGTAAAAAGAGGCTCAGCAACTCCAAATGCAATATTTTGTATCATCCCTTTTCTGTCTATAGCTAAGTCAACAGCTTTTCTAAAGTTTTTATTTTGAAACCATTTTTGTTTAATAGGATTAACATAATATTTCCCATCTTTACTCTTTCTATTATTAAGATTAATTGTGACAAATAGGGTTCCTGTATCTGCGCCAAGATTGTATATTGTGTAATCTGAAATTTTTTCTTTTTCTTTGTAGCGTGCGACATTATTTCCTTTAAGACTGATTGCATCAATCTCTTTTGCTTCAAATTTTAATATCTCATTATTTGTATCGCCAACAATTAAATAAACAATTTTATCCAGATAGGGAAGTTTTTTATTTTCAAGATTTATTTTGTAATAATTCGGATTCCTTTCAAAAATAACTCTTTGAGCGGGAACATATTCTTTTAATTTAAAAGCTCCATTTGAGACAATTGTTTGCGGTTTTGTATCCGGATTTAAAAAAGCATTAAATACAGAATTTCCCTTATCTGAATATGGTTTAAAGTAATGTTTTGGAACTATAGGGTATGATAGTTGTCTTAAAAAGGGTGCAAACGGTTTTGATGTTGTAAATTTAACGGTATAATCATCAATTTTTTCCAAAGTCGGAAGTTTACCTTCAATCATCATTGCATCCATCGTAGAAGGATTCCCAAGACCCTTAAATACAACTTCTTCATATGTATACATAACATCATCAGCTGTAATTGGTTTCCCGTCAGTCCAATTGATACCTTTTCTTAAATGAATAATATAATCATTTCCTTTCACTTCATATGATTTTGCTAATAGCGGAATTACTTGTCCTGTTTTAGGATGAGTTGTTAGAAGTCCGTCATACATCATGCCTGCCATAGAAGATGATGTTGCATCTTTTGTATTGCAAGGATTAAATGTTTTTGGTCCCTCTCCAATTGTTGATATGATAACTTCGCCACCAAAATTCCCTATCGGGGCTTGAGATTGAATATAATCTATTCCATTAAGAACAACGTTTTTGTTCATTTCGGGGTATGTTATATTTTTTATATCAGGACTAATGCTTGTTGCACTATCTTTTTCAGGAATATCTGCTCTAATACAGCATTTAACACCTAAGCATAGAATACAAATAATAAAAATTATATAAAGAATTTTTTTCATAAAATAAGATTATCATATAAATACTAACGTTGAAAGATGTACAATCAGATAATATGTTAGAGCTTGCGGAAAAATTAAAATTTTTCTCGCAATCTCCATAGAACGGTTTCAATGCGGGTTGTGTGCGTCTTGGATTATTCGGGGGGCGTCGGAGTAACGTCCGACCGACACCTTACGAGTTCCGGACTTCGTCCTCACTCTACCGAAAATCCGTTATCCCGCACATAACAACTACTTCTTATATTTACCCCCACACACTTTAGGTCGTGTTTGAAAAAGTTCGAAAAATTGTTTTACTTTAAGCGGAGACACTTGGCATAGCTTCGTGGAGTTTTATTTACCCCTTTTTCGACTTTTTCCGCACACTCTGTTATGTTACAAATTTGTAATATTTAAGCAATTTCTATTTCTAAATTACGTTTATATATATAGGAGCATAGTATAAAAAGATGGATTTTGGATACTATTTTACACGAATGAATATACCAAATTTTGAAATTTCGTTTCCTAAAATTGATTTTCAGGGAATAAATTTTTCGTTCTTTTCATTTTTGAATACTAATAATTCAGCAAGCAATGAATCCATAATAAATCTTAATAATCAAATTTCCCAAAACAACAACTCGCTTTTTAACTATACGCAAGTACCTAGTTACATTCCTGCTTTTAATTTTTATACACCTTTGTTTTATATGCCTTTTATAAATCAATCAAAATATTATCAAACAAGCGAAAAGAAAAGTGAATCTTTAATACAGCAAGCAACTCCTCAAAAAGCAGGTTTTATTGAACAAAATACATCTAATGTAGACAGTAAAATTGTACAAAGTACTGTAAAGAATACTTCCTCGCAATTTAAATCTAAAACAAAAAAAGAAAAAATCGGATCACAAACTGTAAAAGCAGAGGAAATTAAGTCCGGATACTATATTAAAAAATTTGATGGTGTAGATATACAAGGATTAAATCCAGGAATGAAAGAAACTGTTGTAAAAATGAATAAAAAAGCTAAAGAATTAGGGTATGACTTAGTAATTTCAAGTGCATACAGGAGTCATGAAAAACAAATGAGTTTAAAAAAACAAAAACCAAAACTAGCCGCAAGTCTGTACAAATCAGCACATGAGTACGGTGCGGCAATAGATATTGGACTTTATAAAAATGGTAAAAAGGTTAATATAAGCAATGTTAAAGAATTTGTACTTTATGCCGAATCACTCGGATTAACATGGGGAGGACGGTGGAAAAGGCAATGTGAACCTTGGCATTTCAATTTAAATAATTGGCAAAATTTGGCAGAAGTGCGTGACGAATATCGTAGATTAAATAATCTCGCATAACGTTTAATTTTCTTCTCTTAAAAGAATTATTGCAGAATTGATTTCTTCTTTTAAATACTCCAGCTGTTGCTCAATATTTGTTGGATTATAAATTGAACCGCTTTCTGTATATGCTAAATATCTTTGATATTTAGCGGCTTCTTTTCTTAATGTCATGATGCTCTTTGTATATTTACTAACTTCTGTAAGTTTTTTAAAAGATTCGTAATAGTATTCAGGTTTATTTTTATATTTTCCAAGTAAATAGTCTACATTTGTAGTTAGCAAAAGTCCTTTAGAAACAAATAATTGAACATTTTCATTGTTATCTATACTATCATAAACTTTTTCTAGCATTGAAATTATTTCATTTATATCATTAATATATTCTGAAGTATTATCTTGTTTTTGAATAATATCTATAAAAGCAGGGTTATTTTGGGGAGCTGGTTTTATATTTGCCGGAGTATCAAAATTTTGCTGGGGCTCATATATAGGTTCTGCAACTTCAGTTTTTGGCTTTTCTATTTTATTTTCTATTCTGGGAAGTTCCCCTGCATAACCTTTCCCATCAAGCTCTTTTGCAGGAATTTTATCTTTTTTATTCCAAAAAAATGCTTGTGTTGGTAATGTTAGACTTAATACTAAAAATAGAGCAATAAATTTCTTCATGATTCTATTATAGTGATTATTTTAAAAAAATCAAAGATCTATCAAAGCATAGAAGTGGCAAAACGCAAAAATATGTGCTAAAATAATAATATGATGAAATCGATGAAGGAAGTTACAGTAGAATCAAAAATACTGAAACGACTACAAAATAGCCCCAAATGTTTAGAGCTGGTACATTATTTGTTTAAAGATGCAGAATTACAAGAAATGCAGGATTATGCAAACAATGTATCTATAAAACGCTTAGGATATAATGATCATGGCCCTGTACATATGCGTCAGGTTACGGCTAATGCGATTAAAATGTTAAATATTCTTCATGAAGCCGGAATTCCTACATCACTTGAAGAAGAGGAAATCGGATGTTTTGAAGATAGTATGTGTGCGATTATTCTTGCTGGTTTAATGCATGACTTAGGAATGATGATAGGCCGTCAAGGACACGAGGAAATGTCAGTAATTCTCGCAAAGCCGCTTATAGAACGTGCAGTAGAACATATTTTCCCTGAGGATTTGCATCGCCGCACTTTAATTAAATCAGTTGCTATAGAAGCTATAATCGGTCATATGGCTTCTAGACGAATTCATTCAACTGAAGCCGGAATAATACTTATAGCAGACGGATGTGATATGACAAAAGGAAGAGCGAGAATTCCGTTAATTTTAAATACGACACCAAAAGTCGGTGATATTCATAAATATTCTGCTAATGCAATAGAAAGAATTAGCATTCATGCCGGAGAGAAAAAACCAATAAGAATTGATATAGAAATGTCTGGAGAAGTCGGATTCTTCCAGATTGAAGAGGTTTTAATTACAAAAATAGAAATGAGTCCTGCAAAACAGTACGTTGAACTCTATGCAGGTGTAACCGGCGATACCCCTAAATGCTACATGTAAGTTGGATATTTTTCGTTTTTTTTATTGTAGTTAAATCTTTTATCGGGTCATTATCGGCTTAGTGATTTATCAAAAATTATATACAGATTTACAAGAATAAATCCCAGCGCCCAACCTGCAAGTATATCTGATGGGAAATGCACTCCAAGCCACAATCTTGATATTCCGCATAAAAAAATCCATACTCCTAATAATATAATTAAAATGTTGCGCCAAAAATTACTTTGTATATATATAAAAATCAAATAAAGAACTATGCCGTAAAAACACATAGATGTACAAGCATGACCGGATGGGAAACTAAAACCGCTTACTCCGCACGAATCCGGGCGAGGTCTGCATATAAAATCTTTGATTAAATCTTTTAATAAAAATGAAATATTGGTAAAAAGAATAAGCATAAATGCTTTTAAATAATACTTGTGCGAAATAAGTGTACATCCTGCTGCAATTTGCGGCCAAAGCATATAATTGGCTCTACCAAATTCATTAATAAACATTGGTACATAATTAGGAAATGGCGAAAGTGCAAGCATAATTGACTTAAGAATTGTACTGTCTAAATCTCTCATTCCGGGATAGTAAAGAACTAAAACTGTCAGTATTGACATTATCACGACAGATATCCCTATTAAGTTCCAATTAATTATTAAATTATATTCTTTTTGCTTCATACTGTTCTATCTTCTTAATTTAATTTACTATTCAAAACTATATTATTTTATATAATTTACCCCAGAATTTACCCCAGAATTTACCCCAGAATTTACTCCCCAGAATTTACTCCCCAGAATTTACTCCCCAGAATTTACTCCCCAGAATTT
>CAJOOM010000178.1 GCA_905236775.1 Candidatus Gastranaerophilales bacterium | reverse complement strand
TTTCCTACGGTCTTATGTTTATTTAGTTCCATATTTCGCAAAAAAAATAACATGCATGAACGCATTTTGTTACAAAAATTTACAATTCACCCCCAAATTAAAAATTCTAAAAATAAAAAATATTTCTTTCCCCCAAAAAGAGTATTTTTTGGCAAAAATAAAAATATCCTGCTATAATATAATTGAACATTTGTGTTAAAATGTTGGGGAAGAGAAAAGCGGAGAATAATATGGCTGAAAACGAACAAGAAGATAGTAAAAAACAAGAAAATACCAAAATTCTCATAATGATAATCGCTTCAATGGTTATCATGTTTATTGTATTTGCCGGTGTTAATTATGTGATAATGGAAAATCTAATTTCTCAAAAAATTGGTGCCATTCAAACCTCAAGTGAGGAAATAGGAGAAGAAGAAGAAGGCGACGAGGATGAGATTCAAAAGGGTATTATTGTTGATCTCGGAGATTTTATATTAAATCTTTGTGATGAAAATGCAAAAAAATATTTAAAGGTAAATGTGGCAATTGAAGTTAGCAGAAAAGATACCGATTTTCCAAAAGAGGAAGAAAATAAAGGTGGAAGCGGACATGGCGGTCACGGAGAATCAGCGCCTGCACCAGCAGATCCGCTTGCGGCAATTCAAACCGAAATGAATCAGTACAAACCTGCAATAAGAGATGCTGTTATTACAAATCTATCAAGTAAAACTTCTGCAGAACTTGCTACAGCTGCTGGTAAAGAACTTGCTAAAGAGCAGATTATGAATGACATAAATTCAATCTTAAGCGGTGAAAGAGAAGTATTAAGAGTTAGTTTTGGACAGTTTATTATTCAATAAGGTATAAAGTTGGAAGAATTTTTAGAAGAAAAAACAGATGATATAGATGATTTTGACGAAGATTCGGAACACAAAAGTTATAAGCTGTATAACTTTAGACGTCCGGATAAATTCTCAAAAGATAATTTACGTGCTTTAAGAGATATTCATAGAGAATTTTCTAAAGCAATATCTTTAGTGCTGAGTGGTTATCTTCGTATGAGAGTCGAAATTGAAATAGTGTCTGTTGACCAACTTACTTATGAAGAATTTGTTCGTTCCATGCCATCACCAATAAGTGTCGGAGTGTTTGAGTTTGAACCTCTTTCAGGTCAAATATTATTGGGAATTAGTTTTGAAGTTATTTCTTGTATAGTAAATAGAATGCTTGGTGGTGTCGGAGTTACGGATCCGCAATCAAGAGAACTTACTGATATAGAAAAGGCTTTGGCTAAAAAAGTAATTAATATAATCCTCAAATCTCTTGAGGATTCTTGGAATTCTATTGTTCCGGTAACCGGTAAATTTATAAGTTTAGACGATAATTATCAGTCCATTCAAGTTGCAACAGCAGGAGAAATTGTTGCTCTTTTGACATTTGAAGTCCAAATTGCAGGTAAACATTTTGGGTTATTTAGCATATGTTTCCCATATCCTGTATTGGAAACTGTTTTAACTCACTTAAGTACACAGCACATTTTCCAGACAAAAGGTCTTGTTGCAACAAATGATGAACGTATGAAAATGATATCAAAATTGAATCTTTCAATGGCGGATTTCAGAGTTCAGTTCGGTACTTGTAATATTACTTTGGACGACTTTTTGCAATTATCTGAAGGTGATATTATTAAGCTTGATAATAAAGTTTCTGATGATATGATTGTAAAAATTAACGGCGAAAAGAAATTTTTTGCGCGTCCGGGTGTCTTAAAGAATCAAATTTGTGTTAAAATAACAGATGTATATGATGAAATGCATGAAGTTTTGAGAAATTACTTTTAGAGGGTTTTTAGATGTTTGAAGATGATGAAGATATAAATGAAAATAGTTCAAATAATGCTGGTGCTGATGATGTGTCAGAAAGCACACCAATGTCCGGAGAAGAATCTGCTCATATGGCTGGTTTTGAAAATTTTGATAAAAATCAGTCAGAAAATCAAGATGAGGACAAAGATTCAAATACCGTTACCGTTCAACCTGTTCAGTTTGCCTCATTTGAAGACTTAGATCAGGTTCAAGGTCCTCAAAATCAAAATTTAAATATTCTATTAGACGTAAAACTTCAGTTATCAGTAGAACTTGGGAAAACAGAACTTCCTATTAAAAAAGTTTTGGAACTAACGAAAGGTTCAATTGTTACTTTGAATAAAGCTGCCGGAGAACCTGTAGAATTGTATGCAAATGGAAAGTTGATTGCATATGGCGAAGTTGTTGTTATAGAAGATAATTTTGGTCTAAGAATAACACATATCACAGACCCTGTTAAACGATTGAATACAATTAATGGTAATAATAGAGACGACTAAGTTATTATTAGCTTGCGACAGAGACAAAATTAGCAAATCTCGTAATATCCCAATCATATTTATTATATAAATGTATTAGTGCAAAATAAAAGCAATAATTTACGTAAATAAATTTGAAAAAACGTTTTGTTTATGCTATTTTTATAATACCGTACTCCACGGGGATTGTGGCGAATCTCTCGACTTCAGCTACTTGAGGGTGCAGAGCCTGCTGTGAGGGGTATAGTGAAAAAGCCTATGTATATAGGACTGTTGATAGATTAGAATATGATGGCGTAAGATATCGAACCGTGTCAGGATGGAAACATAGCAGCACTAAGATAATCCTTGCGGGTGTT
>CAJOOM010000177.1 GCA_905236775.1 Candidatus Gastranaerophilales bacterium | reverse complement strand
TTTCCTACGGTCTTATGTTTATTTAGTTCCATATTTTTCAAAAAAGATAACATATTTTTTCTAAATTGTTACAAAAATTTACAATTTAACTCCAAAATTTAGCACTAGTAAGAATAATTTTATACAATTATCTTAATATCCAAAACTTTCTTTATTTAAAATCATTATGTTAAAATAAGATTATGAATGATTTTAAACATTACACCGTTATGCTTAATGAGACTGTGGATGCGCTTGAATGCAAAGATGAAAAGATTTATGTTGATTGTACTTTAGGCGGTGGCGGACACAGCGAGCTTATATTAAAACGAATTCAGCCAAATGGTAAATTGATAGCTTTTGATATTGATGATGATGCTATTTCTTATTCAAAAGAGAGGCTAAAAAATTATAAAAACTTAATTATATTAAAATCTTCTTACACAAATATTAAGTCAGAGCTTAACAAACTGGGAATAGACAAGATAACCGGCGGAGTAATTTTAGATTTAGGCGCCTCATATCACCAATTAACTAAACAAGAAAGAGGTTTTTCTTTCTCTAAGAATGCTCCATTAGATATGCGATTTGACATGAGTGCGGATTTCAGTGCTTATGATGTTGTAAACACTTATAGAGAAGATGATTTAGTAAGGATATTTAGTGAATATGGAGAAGAAAGATTTTCAAAACGAATTGCAAAATCGATTGTGGAAGCTAGAAGGATTAAGCCAATTGGAACAACGCAAGAACTTGTTGATATCATCATTAAAGCGACTCCTCATATTAAGTCTAATATACATCCTGCTACAAGAGTGTTTCAGGCTGTTAGGATAGAAGTTAATCATGAGTTACAAAATGTAAAGAATGTACTCGATGACATATTGGATTTAATAGATGTTGGTGGTATAATTTGTGTCATAAGCTTTCATTCTTTAGAGGATAGAATAGTAAAACAATTCTTTAAAAAAGAAAGTCAAAAATGCAGGTGCAATAATATTATTTGTACTTGCGAGCCGCCCAAAATAGAGCTTGTAAATAAAAAGCCTATTACAGCGGGGGAGATTGAGTTAAAAGAAAATCCACCATCAAGGAGTGCAAAATTAAGGGTAGTTAGATGTATTAGATAAGATATTTTAGGTTTTATTCTTATATATAGATTTCTGGGTGTTGGGTTTATTATTTAATTTCGGGAGTAAGGAGATTTACTTTGGTAGCAGAAGTAAAGGTCAAAACTAATAGTAATTCGGGTCTGGATAGTTTAATAAAGAAGTTTATCGGTGAAACAAAACGAGAATATATTTATGAAGAGCAAATTCATCGGAAATCTTTTGTCGATAAGTCTGTACAAAAACTTGTCGATAATAGTATAATAGAAGGGTATTTCCCAAAGGAGAATTTGGTACGAGATATGGCAATAAAGAGAGTTAATAAGTCACTTTGTATTCTTTTAGGTATACTTATTACGGTTGTTGTAACAAGTTATTATTTTGTAATCTCATGTGAAATAAAATTGAATGAATTAAGCAGGCAAACAGTAATTCTAAATAATGAGAATGAAGAGCTTCAAAATAAACTTGATAGTTTAAAATCTTTCAATAATGTAGATAAGACTCTTCAGCAAAACAACTTACTCCAAAGACCGGGACAGGTAATAGAAACTCAAGAAGTAGTAGATTCCGGTAATGATGTAAAGAAAAATACATCACGCAGAAATGTATTTAACCATGCTATAGGTTTTTAGATGTTTAAACTTGTTTGCGGAGCAGGAAATGAAGATACAGAAAGTGTAAAAAAACTTGTATATGTTTACACCAAAGCTGGATGCAAACTTTTTGATTTATCAGCCAGAAAAGAAATCTTGAACGCAGCGAAAGAAGGTGCGAAGTTAGCCGGACAGGTAGATGTTGATTACTGTGTAAGTATCGGTATTAAGGGTGATAAGCACATTAAAAAAGCGAACATTAATGAAGATAAGTGTGTAAAGTGCGGTAAATGTTCAAATATTTGTCCTAATGATGCTATTACTTCGTTTATAAAGGTTGATGAAAAAAAATGCATTGGTTGTACTTTATGCGAGCAAAAATGTGAAGCATGCGCAATACAAATGGTCGAAAGGGATGTTGACTACAAAACCATTCTTCCATATATGGTTAAAAATGGAGTGCAGTTTTTAGAATTACATATCATGGGACATGATAAAACGGATTTAGAAAAAAAATGGAAAGTTATTAATGAGTGCAATCCCAGATTTGCGTCAATATGCATAGACAGAGAAAACTTCGGAAACAAAGAGGTTCTTGAAAGAATAAAAGAAATGATTTCTATAAGAAAACCTTATACAACAATAGTTCAAGCAGACGGTGTTCCAATGAGCGGCGGAAGTGATGATTTTAAAACAACATTACAAGCTGTTGCAATGGCAGAAGTTATTCAAAATGCTGAACTTCCAGTATACATAATGCTTTCCGGTGGAACAAATTCTAAGACAGCAGAACTTGCAAAGATGTGCGGCATAAACTATTGGGGAATTGCAATCGGTTCCTGGGCAAGAAAAATCGTTAAACCGTACGTAACAGCAAATGATTTTTGGGAAAATATTGATATACAAAATAAGGCTGTAGAAATTGCGTCAGAGCTTATAAATAAAACTATTTAGCTTATATCAAATGAACATCGGTTATTCAACGGTGACGGATTTAGCTAAATTTCTTGGTTGGTCTACATCTTTACCCAAAAACTCTGCAATATAATATGCAAGCAATTGTAATGGCACAATTGCAAGCGCAGGAGACAATATTTCTGATATATCCGGAATTCTTAAAATATCTTCAAATAATTCATTCAATTTAATGTCTTCTGAATTGGTTAAAGCTATCATTCTTGCATTACGAGCTTTTGCCTCTTCTGCGTTTGATAAAATCTTTTCATAAACTTTACCTTTTGTTAAAATTGCGAGAACAGGCATTGTATCATCAAGCATAGCAATTGGTCCGTGTTTAAGTTCACCTGCTGAATACCCTGTTGCATTAATATAACTAATTTCTTTAAGTTTCAATGCACCTTCTAACGCAGTCGGGAAGTTAATTCCTCTTGCTACATAAATAAAATCTTTAAATGAAGAAAATTTTCTTGCAACTTTTTGGATGTCTTCTTTATGTGTTAAAACCTTATCTATTTTCTGCGGTAAAAGAATTAATTCATGTTTTAAGTCCAATATTTCTTCTTTTGAAACAGATTCCTTAACTTCTGCCATATAAATAGCTAATAAATAGAATGAAATAAGTTGTGCCATATATGATTTCGTCGCAGCTACCGATACTTCAATTCCTGCATTAACCGGAACAAGGCTGTCCGCTTCACGTGCCATTGTAGAATCCGGTCGATTTGTTACGATAAGTATATGTGAACCCTTTTTCTTTGCAAGTCTAATAGCAGTAATTGTATCAGCGGTTTCGCCTGATTGAGAAACACCGATTACTAGAGTATTTTCATCAGTAATTGTTTTTCTGTATATATATTCGCTAGAGGCTTCCACTTCAACCGGAATCCCACAAAAGTCCTCTATAATATACTTTCCAACCATAGCGGCATGAAGAGATGTTCCACAAGCTACAATTTGAATACGATTTAAATTTTTTAACTTATTTTTATCCAAATTAACTTCGTTTAATGAGATAGGCTCATCTATAGTTTTTAATTTTCCTGCTAGCACATTTCTTACAATATCCGGCTGCTCATGAATTTCTTTTAGCATAAAATGCTTGTAACCCATCTTAGACAAAGCAACCGGCTCCCACGGGAGTGTTTCTATTTTCAAAGGAATTTCATTTTTTTCAATATCAATAACCTTTGCACTATTTGGAGTTAAAGTTACAATTTGATTATCATCTAAATACATAGCTTTTTTTGTATACTTAATTAATGCCGGAATATCAGATGCTACAAAATTTTCACCATCTCCAAAGCCAACTACAAGCGGTGCATTTCTTCTTGTTGCAACTATTGTGTCTTTTACATCCTGATGGATAACTGCAAGTGCATAAGCACCCTCTATTTCCAATGTTGCAAGTCTGACAGCTTCCGTTAAATCTTTTGTTATGGCAAACTTAGATGCTATAAGATGCGCTACGGTTTCTGTATCAGTTTGCGAGCGAAATGTACATCCTTGAGCCTCCAATTTAACCCTTAGCTCTTTGTAATTTTCAATAATACCGTTATGAACAATTGCTACCCTTCCGCAATTACAAGTATGCGGATGAGCATTCGCAATAGAAGGAACGCCGTGTGTAGCCCAACGAATGTGACCTATCCCAATTGTTGATTTGGATATTTCAGAATAATTTTTTTCTACAATATCTCTAAGGTTTTGTAATTTACCTTGAGCTTTGAATAATTGAACTTTTCCATCAATATTAAGAGCAACTCCTGATGAATCATATCCTCTGTACTCAAGACTTGTTAAACCTTCAAGTAAAATATCAACTGCTGTTTTATTTCCTACATATCCAACGATTCCGCACATAAAATCTCTCCTATTACAGTAATAATTTTATCATAAAGACATAAATTGTACCTAATTTGTAAGTTTAAAATTTTTAAATTTTACAAAATAAATAAACCAACTCTAAAAATAGCCATTATAAAATAAAAATGCAGAAAAGTTTTAATTTTCTACATTTTTAGAAATATGATTTTTTTCAACGACATCAAAAAGTTAATTTTCTAAAGATGTTTCAAGTATTTCACTTAAATCCATATTATCAGATTTAAACGGATTATTTCCGATTTCTTCCGGAGCAGAAACCTCTTTTTTATCTTTGTTTTTCATACTCTTAGAAGATATATCCATTGAAGGATCTGTTGAATCATCTTCTTCTGCATTAATAATTTCTGAGGAATCATTAGATTCTTCTATCTCAGAATTTTCATCAGATTCGTTTTCATCATTTTGTTGCGAAATAGCTATCATAGCTTTTTCATGTTCTTTTATTGCTGCCTCTATTTCATCTTCATCTTTTGCTCTTATTACAGGTATAGAAAGCATTAACGCAACTTGATTGCCTTCCTGCTCAAAATTTAAGTCCAAAAGATCTTTATCTAATTCCACATATCTGGAAAGCAGGTCAATAAGTTCACTTCTCATTTGTTCCAAAATTTTTGGAGTTAAATTTGTCCTATCTTGCATCAAAACAAGTTTAAGCCTGTTTGTTGCAACAGATTTAGAGGCATCTATTTGCTCATCACTTGTTCTAAAAAACTTAGCAAGTGTGTTATATAAATCCGAAAATAGACTCATAGACTACACCTTCACTTTCAACTTGGAAATTGCATTTTTAAGTTTTGCCATAAATCCTTTCGGCTCATCTAAGTCTAAGAATGGTATTTCCTCTCCAAGAATTCTCTGCGCTACATTTCTGTATGCTTTTCCGGCTAGTGCATTTTCATCATTAACAATTGGTTCTCCTTTATTTGTTGATGTGATAATACCTGTATCCTCAGGGATTATACCTACTAGTGGAATTTCCAAAATACCAACAACATCGTCCACGCTCATCATTTCATTAGATTTTATTAAGCTTGGACGAACTCTGTTTAAAAGAAGTTTTACACTTGTAATTTCTTCCTTGGTTGCAAGTAGTCCGATAATTCTGTCTGCATCACGAATAGCAGACATTTCAGGTGTTGTGACTACGATTGCTTCACTTGCGCCGGCTACAGCATTTTGGAATCCTTGTTCAATACCTGCCGGACAGTCAACAAGAACAAAATCGTTTTCTTCTTTTAATGTTTCACAGATTTCCTTTAATTGTTCAGCATTAACTGCGGTTTTATCTCTGGTTTGTGCTGCTGCTAACAATTGCAGATTAGGGTTTTTCTTGTCTTTTACAAGTGCTTGTTTTAGTTTGCATCGTTCTTCTATAACATCAACAATTGTATATACAATTCTATTTTCAAGCCCAAGCAGCAAGTCCAAATTTCTTAAGCCTAAATCTGTATCTATTAATACAACCTTATATCCAGATTTTGCAAGTGCAGTACCAATATTCGCACTTGTAGTTGTTTTGCCAACTCCGCCTTTTCCTGAAGTTATTACTATTACTCGACCGGTCATTAATCTCTCCTTAACTTTTTATAAATTACAATCTTACCATCTTCAATAAGAGCTTCCTCTGGAGTGAACTCATTTGATTTTTGAACGTATGGAACATTCAAAGTATCATTTCGTCTAGCATACAACCCTGCAATTCTCAATTGAATCGCGTTAAGTTTTAATGCTCTAACCTTTGATGTTACGTTTCCGTTATTGCCTGCATGCGCAATACCACCTAATATACCCCAAACAGTAATATCACCACCGGCAACAATCTCACTTCCCGGATGTGCATCTCCGATAATTAAAATATTTCCTTCATAACTTACAGTCTGCCCTGAACGTAGAGTTTGATTTACGTATAAGGTTGGCATAGACTCAGTATTGACGGAATTTTCTTCAATACCTTCAGGTAAAACATTACCGGTATCAAGCAAAATATATTTACTATTTTCTTCTTTTGGCATCAGACCTTCATGTATTGCTAATTCTCCAAAACTATAGTCACCAAAACTTTCGGAAGGAATGACTTCTGCTAATTCAGTAGTAGACACCTCATCATATATATCGTCAATTCCCTCTGTTGTTGAAATAGGATTTGATGAAACATTTTTTTCTGCACATACTTCTACTGTTTTTATACCATCAGATTCTTCAGGCGAAGAAATATTTTCTGTAGTGGATTCGATGTGCTGCGTGCTAATTGTATCTGTGGACATAGAGTTGTTCCAAGTCGCTAAAGACTGTGAACCGGTATCTAATCCTGAAATTCTTATACTAAGACTTTGTGCAGATACTTGCGTCTGTTCAGAAGAAGAATCTATATATGCAAGAGTTGCTCCCATAGATTCTATTAATGCTTTAATACTTAAAAGCTGTGATTGTTTTAAATCCAAACTACCCAGTTTTAAACAAATACTTTTCCCTTTAACATCAGGGTGTTCCATAATTGAACTAAGTTCAAATACAAGCTGAGAAGTGTTTTGAACATTGCTTAAATCAATAATGAAACCATTCTCTACAATACTCTTTTCCATTAACATAATTTACTAATTCCCAAATTGATATGTGACATGATATAGAATATACTAAATGTTTGTTAAGTTCAATAAAGTGTGACACATTGTAAAGATTAATTTTATAAAATGAGTGTGCGGAAAAAGTCGAAAAAGGGGTAAATATAACTCCACAAAGCTAAGCCAAGTGTCTCCGCTTAATGTAAAACAATTTTTCG
>CAJOOM010000176.1 GCA_905236775.1 Candidatus Gastranaerophilales bacterium | reverse complement strand
TGTTTTGATGGAGGAACATTATTTGAAAATCTGATTATATATTATTTTGTTGGTATGATTTTAAGCCGAATAGGTTCTATAATAATATCACCACTTCTTTTAAAAATAAAACAGTTTAAATCACAGAGTAAATTTATTGAGTTTTCCAAGTACGAGGATTATATTGAGGCTTCAGAAAGCCAATCCTTTATAAAAACTTTAAACGAGACAAATAATACATATAGAACTATGATATCAACATTTATAGTTATAGTAGTTTTTAAGATTTACGACTGGTTTTTTTATGCAAAGGTGTCTCAATTTGGAGAGTGTTTTAATAATATTATAATAATACTAGTGTGTTTATTTGTTGTTGCATTGTTTGTTTTAAGTTACAGAAAACAAAGTTTATTTATAAAAACTAGGGTAGAAAAATTTATAAATGATAAATATGATGAAAAATGAAAAAGAAAGGAATAATGTAATGGGAGTTATACATTTTTTAAATGTAAATGAAGGTGATTGTACATGGATACAACATCCCTCAGGTCATAACACAGTTATAGATGTTTCAAACGGAAACGCTAATACAAATCTAAATGAAGTATATAAAACCTTTGAACTAGGAAATCATAACCAAAAAGCACACCCTGTAGATCCGATAATTTATTTTAAAGGCTTTAATGTTTCTACAATTTTCAGGTTTATACTAACCCACCCGGATATGGATCATATGGATGGTATAGAGAATTTGTTTAGTCAATTTGAAGTTTTAAACTTTTGGGATACAGATAATAATAAAAAAATGGTAGAAAAAACTGACTGGGGAAGATACAGAAAAGAAGATTGGGATTTTTATCAAAAAACCAGAAAATCCGATAGTGAACCCAAGGTACTGCATTTATTAGCTGGAAGTTATGGACAATACTATAATAAAGATGAGGATGGTAATTTGGGTGCTGATGGATTATATATTTTAGCTCCCACATCTCAATTGGTAAATGAAGCTAATAAAAGTGGAAATTACAACGATTGTTCGTATGTGATTCTATATCGCGTAGGAAATAAAAAAATAATATTTGCGGGTGATTCCGAAGAAAAGACATGGGATTATATTTTAGAAAACCACAAGGAAGATGTAATAGATATAGACATTTTAATTGCTCCACATCACGGAAGAAAAACAGGAGGAAATCAAGATTATTTAGATGTACTTAAACCTAAATTAACATTATTCGGTAATGCGAAAAGTGAGTATTTAGATTATGATGCATGGAATAGGCGCAGATTAGATCACATCACTAATAATCAGGCTGGGTGTATAATTCTAGATACAAACTCAAATAAAATCGATGTTTACGTTACATATAACGTATTTGCACAAAAGAGGAACAAGGATACTTGGAAGAATAAAGAGTATAATGCTTGGTATATTAAGACGATTTATTAGATTTTTGATAAAATGAAAAACATTATGACAAGTAATAAACATGTTTGCAATAAAATTTGTATACAATGTGTTTGCAAAAGGAGGGCATTATGGATTTGTTTATATCAAAATATCGAAATAAACTAAAAGAGTATAATAAAAAGAATAAAGCAAAAAAACAGCGTAATAAATTAGACATATTTTGTATTGTTAGCCTTATTATCTACTTAATTCTCTTTGCTTTAGCGCTTGTTTTTCAAATAATATTTAATAATTCAATGTTGGGGAATAATCTTGTTTGTATTTCGTTACCTTATGTTGTTGTTCTTGCTGTTATAAAAAAACGTGATAACAAAAAGAATAGAGTACATCAAAAAGATGTTTTTGAAAGAGAGCTAAATACTATAAAATCTGTTTTTGAAGAAGATTTAGCATGTGAAAACGGTAAACGAAGTATTTGGAGTAAAGAGTTAGTAGAAAATATTATTTTGTTTTGCGATAAAAAAATAAATGAAAAAAACCGAAATCATGAAATGGTTAAAAATTATATATTATTGGTTGGTATTCCGTTTTTGCTAGTAGTTTTTTCAGAAGTATTTGGAAGAATAAAAAATGAATATTTATTATTTATATGGATTTTTTTATTTGGAGTCGCAATTGTTTTCTTTTTGTTGTTTTTATCAATATTGGAAGATTATACATATCGTAGAGAGGTATATTATAAAACGATTAGGGATAATTTGTTAGAATATACACTTACAAGAGATTATTTTGAATTGGATAATTCTTTTAATTACTTTGAAAATGATAATTAATGGTTTAAAAATCAATTTTTAAACTGCAGATGTTGGTATCTCCGACACTTTTGGCATTAATGTATCTGTATTTATTAAGTTGCCTAGGAAATAAAGATAATAAACTTCTCATATAAAGGAGGCGAAATTATGGCAGGAGCACCCGGTTTGATTTTTGAACAAATTAAAAAAATAGTAAAAGAAATAATAGTAAAGACCGAGGAGAAATAAATGTCTGATTATTATGAGGAAATAATAAAAAAAATAGGTGATTATTTTATTTGTCAGTTTGATCCTCAATCTTTTTTAATTGCTTTTTTAATAACTGCTCTATGTTTTTTTGTAAAGTTTATAATAAAAGTTATAAAAAACTATAATTATAAACAAGCAAAACTTAATGTTAGTGGATATTGGAGAACAGAATTTTATGCATTCAAATTCTCAAATAGTAAAATTATCGAAGTATATCATATAAAGCAAAAGTCTGATAGTGTGTTTATTCACATACAACATTATGAAGAAAGCTCAAAATATGTAGCAAAACTGAAAGGAGAAGGAAAAATTAGAGGAAACTCTATTGCTTTTTATTATTTTACTCTAAATGGTAAATCTCAGGTAATCGGTACAGCATGTCTTAATGTGGTTGAATCTGGTTTAGATTCAATTTCCTTAAAAGGTAATTATTATGAGGATTATTCATATTTAAAAAAGGAAAAGCAAGATGAAATAGCAGAAAAAATATTTACGAATAATATGTTTACTCTAAATCAACTCAAGCTTTCAATAACAGATTTAATACGTTATAAATTTAGTCGAAATGGATTGTTTAAGGGGAAATGAATATTTTTAAATGTAGAAAATGTGGGAGTTGCTGTAAAAATGGAATTGTTATTTTATATCCTGAAGACATAAACCGCATTTCTAATTATCTATCTTTAACAAAAATAGATTTTATTAATTATTATTATGTCAAAGAAAAGATAATAGATTTAGGCGGATTAAAAGTTCTATATCTTGATAATTCAAAGGAATGTATATTTCTTGATCAAGATAACCTATGCAGTATTCATTCTGTAAAACCTTTACAGTGTATTTTTGGGCCTCAAAAGTATTTTAATTCTATTAATACATGGAAGAATTGTATCCAACTATCGGGCTTAGATTACAATCCATTTTTAACTCAAGATATTCCAGATGAGTTTTTTGTAAAAAAACTTATACAAGGATATGATTTAGTGAATTGATTATGGCATGCTTTTATAATAATATTACATTGTAATGAGATTAGTTTTATATGGTTATGTGAAAATGAATCTATTGCCACTACATTGCGAAATGATTACGCGGTGTAGTGGTTTTTATTTTGCAAAAAAATCAAAGTCCGTTAAAAGTTACCGCATAAAATTTATAATGGAAACGGAGGTGTCAGAAATGATTGCAGAAATGAGAATCAACGGCAAACCGACAGAGCCGAAAATCATAAAAGAAACAGAGAATAGTTTGAGTTGTAAAGGCACAATGATGACAGCAACTATCCTGTCGACCACAAACTATTTTCGTCTGCCGAATGATATTTTTAATTTGCATTTATCGGCGGGAGAGATTGCGGTCTATGCTTTCATCTTGCAGATGGAAAACCGCAGAACATATACTTGCTTCCCGTCGTACAAGACTATCGGCAGGGCTCTGAAAATGAGTAAGAATACTATTGCAAAATATGTCCACAGCCTTGCGGACAAGCGGCTGATTGAACTCGAACAGACCTCGTTTACAGATAAGAGCGGAAAGAAACGCAACGGTAATTTGCAATACAAAGTCCTTCCGATAAATGTAGCGGTACAGGAGTTTTATGAAAGGCAGTTGGCAAATTCGGGCGTGAAATAGCCGAAATTATTATTAAGCAGGAAAAAGTCGGGGGTCAACCCCGACGCAATACATCATCCCGCAGAGCGGACTGTTTCCGATTGTAAAGCCGTTTGTTGCAGTCGACTATTGTGCGTCATGAGTGGCGTCAGTAAGAAATAT
>CAJOOM010000175.1 GCA_905236775.1 Candidatus Gastranaerophilales bacterium | reverse complement strand
TGCTTATCACAGGCTCTTGATAATCCTACAAGACCTTTCACTGCAATCGTCGGCGGAGCTAAGGTTTCTTCTAAAATCGGCGTTCTGGAAAACCTTTTAGACAAGGTTGATAACATGATTATCGGCGGCGGCATGGCTTATACTTTCGTTAAAGCAAACGGCGGTAAAATAGGGAACTCAATTTGCGAAGATGATCAATTGGATGTTGCTAAAGCTATCGAAAAGAAAGCTCAAGAAAAAGGCGTTAAATTAGTTATGGCAACTGACGTTCTTGTTACCGATGACTTCTCAGGAAACGGTACTAATAAGTTTGTTAAAATTAACGAAATTCCTGACGGATTTGAAGGTGTTGATGCAGGCGAAGAATCAAGAAAAGCTTTTGCTGATGTTATTAAATCATCTAAAACTATCTTGATGAACGGTCCTGTGGGCGCATTTGAGAATCCTAAGTTTGCAGAAGGTACAAAAGCTGTATTAGCAGCAGTTGTTGAAGCAACAAAGAACGGTGCAACTTCTGTAATCGGTGGCGGTGATTCAGTTAGCGCAGCTAAGAAATTCTTTAAAGCGGAAGATTTCACTCACGTATCAACAGGCGGCGGTGCTTCATTAGAATTTATAGAAGGAAAAGTTCTGCCGGGTGTTGCTGCATTAGATGACAAGTAAAATATTTAATCTATAATGAATTACGAAATCGGGTTTGATAAATATTTTTATCGAACCCGATTTTTTGAATTCTGGAATTTGCTTAATCCAATCATTTTTGACTTTTTACATACTCATCATGTATCGGATATTTATATTAAATGAAAACTAAATGATTGTGATATAATATAAATGTAATCGAGGGAAATATAAATGGCTATAAAAAGGGATAAGAATAAAAAAATTAAGGTAGCATTTCCGCATATGGGAACGATATCCATTGCTTGGGCGGCTGGGCTAAGGAAAGTTGGTGTTGAACCTTATGTTCCGCCTTATACAAGTAAGAAAACATTATCATATGGTACTAAAAATTCTCCGGAAGCGATTTGTTTGCCATACAAATTAATTTTGGGAAATTTTATAGAGGCTATAGAGGGTGGTGCAGATTATGTTGCAATGATTACGTCACCGGGAATTTGCAGATTGGGTGAATACGGTAATAATATTTACACAACTCTCAAAGACTTAGGATACAATGCAAATTATATAGAATTATCACTCTATGATGGTATTAAAGGGTTGTATAAATTTATGAAAGAAATCTCCGGTAAAAACGACCCGATTTTGATTCTCAGAGCGATAAATATAACAATAAGAAAAATCTTCGTAATAGATGATTTAGATAAAGCTCTTTCGTATTATAGAGCAAGAGAAATCCACTTTGGTGATGCAGAAAAGAATTACAAGAAAGCCTTAAATATTATTGATAAAGCAGATTCGACTCATGATTTAGGTAAAGCATATAATCTTGCTTTAAAAGAAATTGAAAAAACAGAAATAGACCCAAATAGAGAAGTTTTAAATGTAGATATAACGGGTGAGATTTTTCTTGTTAATGATGAGTTTTCAAATCAAAATATTGAAAGAGAACTAGGAAGAATGGGGGTTCAGACAAGAAGAAGTCTTACCGTAGGAAGCTTTTTAAAGGATGCAATTATTCCAAAAGCATTCCAGAATAAAGAAACTCACTTACAAAGAGCTGAGAGAATGGCAAAACCGTATTTAATGCGTGATATTGGCGGAGATGCTTTGGAATGCGTTTCTGATGTCGTATTTGCTGATAAAAAGGGAAAAGACGGTATTATTCATATATCTCCGTTTACTTGCATGCCTGAAATTATGTCACAAAACATTTTCCCAACTATAAGAAGTGAACATGAAATTCCTATATTGCCATTAATTATGGATGAACAGACAGGAAGAGCTGGATATATTACACGTCTTGAAGCTTTTGTTGATTTAATGCGCAGGAAAAAAAGAGCAAAAGAAGGCAAAAATAAGACGAGAATATAAAAAGCTTGAGTTTTATGAATTTGCGATAAAAATTTTAATTTTCCGCAAGATTGAAATGTAACAATTTTGTAATATTTCATGAATTTTAAGCAATTTCCGGTGTTCACTTGTTTTATATTAAGTATAAAAGTGTAGTAGAAAATAAAGAAAGTAGGTTTAAATATGCCTGAAGTACAAAATGTAGGAGCAGTAGATTATGCTCAATATCAACCATCTCAATACCAACCGGAAGTTTATGCAGAAGAATATAATACTCAACCGGAAGTATATGATGAGCAAATGGAAGAAATGAAAGCTGCTAATAAATCAAGATTAGGAGCAAATATTCTTAGCGGTGTAATCGCTGCAGGTGTTGGTGGAACAATTGGATTTTTGTTAGGAAAAAGAGGTAAAGTTGCTAAATCTGAGTTTGAAGCTGTAAAAAAAGAATTAGAAAATCTGCAGAATTCAGAAGCTGTTAAAAATTATGACGGAATGAAAAAGGGCTTGGAAGAATTAGAAAAACTAGCAGAAGAAAATGACAAAAAGTTTTTTGGCTGGATGAAGAATGGTAAAGAATTTAAGCAAAAACTTAGTAAATTCTTTGAACCTTATAAGAAAGCTGCGGAAGAAGCAAAAGAAAGCGCTGAAAATGCGAAAGATGCTGTTGAAGAAGTTGCTGATGACGTGGCAAAAGAAGTTAAATCCAGCGCTGAAGCAAAAAGACCTACTCATAGTTAATAAAAAATAATTACAAACATAAAATAGCCGACGGAAATAAAATTCTATCGGCTCTTTTTATGCTTTATTTATTCTCTTGTTAGTGTTAACAAAACTTCTTGAGGAATATAAGTATTCCTAACTGCTGAATCCGTATTCGCCATAAAAAATTCAACACTTTCGCCTTGAGAAATTTTCAATTTATCAAAAGGAATGCAAAGATCAATACAATCTTTATATGTCATTTTAATTCCGTCCGGATCGTCTAAAGTCCAAATATCCGGATGAAGAACTGTAGTCATTCTAAGAGGATATAAGGTGTCTTTCACCAGTGTAATAGTTAATTCGTGTTCAAATTTTTCTGTCAGAATAGGATAAGGGCTGTCTGTTCTGCTAATTAATCTGATATGCGCTCTACTGCCTATTTTTGATGAATTTCTTGTGTATATATAAAATTGGTTAATCTTATCGGCATAATTTATTTCCTGTGATGTTTTATTAACGTAAAGTCTGAAGTAAATATTATTTTTATCGCATCCAAAGTCAATTCTGTCGACATTTTTATTTTCTCTAAAAACAGGCCCATCAATCATAGCAATTGTTCCGGCATTAATCCAATCATTACTGCTGGAATTTAATCCGTCAGACTTAGGTGAAATAGAACGTTTTGGCAGTTTAAACGGAACATCTATTTTAGTAATGATAGGAGTATCAAGATATTCCGGATAAGGTTGCCCTAAAATAGTGTATACGTGTTTTAGTCGTTCTCTATACATGTAGTCGAAAAGAAAATCCTGACCGGAATTGTTAGGTTCTCCGTACCACCAGAACCAGTCACTGCCCTGTGCTATGTATAATTCTCTTCTTGCTTGCGGTATCATTGGATGATTTTTATTATTTTTAATAAAAGCATTCAAGTCATCTTTTGTATTTTTAAGCGCTGCCCATGCTTTATTTTTTTCTGGTTCGCCAATCCAGTATTGAAAAGTCTTATCAATCCAAGAGCCGGGATAAATTTTTTTTAGAGTTTTCTTGTGTTTATCCTGTTCAATATAATCGCTTATTAATACTGTTTCCAAACTATCATCATTACAAATCATTCCATATATTTTTTCTAAAAACTCAAATCCGTCATTTTGATAATTTTCCCAGCAGTTTTCGCAATCAGCAGCGATAGTTAATAAATGAGTGCTATCCGGCGATACCAGCAATTTATTTTGAATTGTTTTTACTTTTTCATAAAAATCGCTTGCAGCAAGGTTTTGATTAATACCTGCATACTCAAAGTTGATAAGATTAGGAATAGATCTTTCTCTAAATATTATGTCAATGTCAGAACCCTTTGTTTGATAGTTATAAACTTTTAATAAGTGATAAGGATCTGTCAAATCACCTTTAAAATCTCTTACAAAATCAAAGTTTATAGAGTTTGCAAGTATGCACTCGTCTGATATGGTCCATTTTATACCCTCATGTGCCAGAACAGATAATGTTTTAGCGCCAATGCATAATTCCGGAGGCCACATTCCTTTGGGGCGAACTCCAAAAACTTCCTCTATCCTATCCAGAGCAGACTTAATTTGTATTTTAGCATCATCTCCCATTCCGAGTCTTTCCGGTAATCCTACAGAAGTAAATGATGATTTGGCAGAATTTTTAATATCGAGCAAAATTGGTAAGATAGCATGGTAATAAGGGCTTGTAGTTAATTCAATCCGATTCTCTGCGATGTATTTTTTATATGTAGGAATGATTTCCTTAATGATTTGCTGATGAATATTTAAAATTTCTATTCTATCATCTTTTGTGTAGCAATTTTTTTTATCCCATAATTCTTGTAATCTTGGATATCTTTTGTAATGTACAGGATCAATCCAGACAAGATTAAAAACAGCCATCAAATCTGCATATTCTTGGGCATTAAAATCATCTATGTCAAAATTTTCTTTTTCAAAACGTTTTTGGTACAAATAACTGTATGTTTCATTTTTGTATACCATGGTTTCAAATTTGGTATTAAAAAAGTTATTCAGAATGAAAGCCTTTTCTTCATCAGAAAGATTGTCGGTATCCATAACTGTAAGTTGTGCGTGTATATCTCTAAAACCGTTATTGCTATAATCAATAATTGCATCAAGTAATCCGGGAACAATATTGAAGTTCAATTTTAGCATTGGGAATCTTTCAAGAAATAGCGCCATATCCAGATAATCCTTAACAGCATGTAATCTTACCCAAGGCATTAAATATGTTCCGTCTAGTTCATATACAGGTTGATGCATATGCCAAAATATAGCAAGTGACAGTTTTTTTGTATTCTTCATATTGTAATGATTATACATAATTTTACTATTATTAGCAAGAGAGGTGAAAACTACAAAAGATTTCGCATTCGATGGGGATTGTAAATTTTTGTAACAATTTAGGAGTGTGCGGAAAAAGTTCGAAAAATTGTTTTACATTAAGCGGAGACACTTGGCATAGCTTCGTGGAGTTATATTTACCCCCCATATTTACCCCTTTTCGACTTTTTCCGCACACTCATTTTGTATTAAAACAGTAATCTAAATAACAAGAATCTCTTATTCAATTTTTCGGAGAATTTTTTCAAATTAGATACAGTTTCTGAGGTATCTTTCATAATTTGTTTTAAGTTTTCTCTGTCGCCGGTCTGACCATTTACTGTCTCGAGTGCAGTTGTAACTTCACAAAGTGTTGTATTCAAATTATCAATAGACATATTAAGTTTCTTTTTAAGATTTTCGTCTTTTGTCATACGGTTAACAGAAGTTGAAATTTCGTTCAAATTCTTCATAACAGCATTCAAATCTTCACCGAATGTTTTTGCATCCATAGAACCAAGAATTGGTGAAAGCTCATCAGCTAGTTTTGATATCGATTCTGCTGTTTGATACATTGCAGGTTTAAATTTCTCATCCCCAATTATGCCATTAACATTTGTTGCAAGTTTATTAAAGCTATTAGCAACATCACTCATCATCCATAAAATTGCATCTATATCATTTCTTGAAGTATCAATAAGTTTTTCTGTTTTTTGAAGTGTTGTTGTTGCCTGAGCAGTAAGAGCTTTCATATTAGAAACAGAATCTCTGATTTCAGCAATCATCTTATCATTCATTAAATCATTAACCATTTTGCTCATCTCAGTTAATGATTCAGCAGCTTGATATTGCAAATCCATGAAATCTGCAATCCTCATAGGTTCAACAACAGTATATGGCGAAGTTTGGTGCGGATATGGAAGAACAGAACCATCCAGAGGTTCTATTCTAAGTTTTTTCATCCCATTTGCATTTACAATTTGACCTTTCATAAAATGAGGTAGTCTTAACCCGGGAAGAGTAACAACATAATCAACTTTATATGCGTTTTGAGTTTTAACCGTATCAGCAAGCTCAATCGGAACAAGCTTTGAAGTCATAATTTGAGACTTTTTAACTTTTCCTACATCATAATATTTATCATCAAGATTTATTTCTACATCCGCACCATTAATAATAAGATCGCTTTTAGTAACAGGAATATAAACCGAACGCAGCTTTGGCGGTGTAATTTCTAAGAACTGTTCACCAATCAATCCTGACTGTTGAATAGAAAGAGTTGAAGCTTTTGGAATTTCTATTCCCGGTTGTGTTATAACAAATTTCATCTTCACGTAGCTTGATTCACCGTTTACAACAGGAGTAATCTCTTCTACCTGACCTACTCTTAAACCCATCATTTGTACACCAGAGCCGGGTCTCATTCCGTTAACATCTTTAAACTGAACCTCTATTCTTTCTGCTGAAGAAAAAGAACGTCCTTTTACCCATAAAATAGTGAATAAAAGAATAGTTAATGATATTATAGTAAGTATTCCGACTTTAAAAGCAGGTGAAATTTTCATTTTATATTTTCCTTTATTAGTTCATTTTCATAGGTCCATCTAAAGCGGCTTCAACAAATTGCCGTGTATATGGAGTTTCTTCTCTGCATAATTCTTCAGGCGAACCCTCAAATACCACATGACCATTATACAACATCAAAACAGAATCTGCGGTCCTGCGTATAGTTGACATTTGGTGAGTAACTACAATAGATGCCGCATTTGTTTCGTTCTTAAGCCGTACAATATAATCCTCGATTAGAGTTGAAGATATCGGGTCTAATCCGGCTGTAGGCTCATCGTATAAAATAATCTTCGGTTCAGTTACTATCGCTCGCGCAAAGCTTACACGTTTTTGCATACCGCCCGAAAGTTCAGACGGAAATTTCTTTTCTATGCCGGATAAACCTACAAGCTCAAGCTTCTCTGCAACTATTTTTTCTAATTCTTTTTTTGTATATTTACCGCGTAAATCTTTTCTTTCTTGCAAAGCAAAAGAAATATTATCAAATACATTCAAAGAATCAAATAAAGCAGAATATTGAAATACCATTGCAATATCACCTCCGGTAGTAATAATTTCACCGGAGTCTTTTTCCAATAATCCGCTTATAAGTTTTAAAACGGTGCTTTTCCCCGAACCGCTAAAACCTACTATAGATAATATTTTCCCATCATCAACTTTGAATGATATATTATCTAATATCGTCTTATTGTCAAAAGATTTTACTAAATTTTTTACTTCTACACTCATTTCTTCTCCAATATACATTTTACTATAACTTTGTCATAAAAGTAAATGAGGGGGGGAAAAATGGGAAATGGAAAATGGAAAGTTGAAAGTGGAAAGTTGAAAGTGGAAAGTGGAAAGTGGTTTTAAAGCAGTAGAAAGTCTTCTTCTCTAGTTATGATAGTTAGAGGAGAACTTGTTTATGCTAAAATCATTTTATGGAAGAATTAGGACTAAAAAACTATGCTCATATAGGAGATGCAGTTTGGGAAGTTTTTGTAAGAGATTATGTAATTTTAAAAACTTCTAACTCAAAACTCTTGCATAAAATGACAACGGACAGAGTAAATGCAACATTTCAAATGAATATGCTTGAATATATGACAAATGACTTAACCGCCGAAGAATTAGAACTTGTGAGACGTTCGAGGAATTTGCCGATTCCGGTAGGTAGAAAATCCATTCAACACGATTATAGACTTGCAACCGCATTTGAAGTTCTTATCGGGTATTGGTATAAACACGATAAAAACAGACTGGAATATTTTTTCAATAAATTTAGCGAATTAGAGTTCTTTAAATAACACTCTTCAAGTGTTATTGATTAATTTTTAATTTAAAATCAGACCAAGGAACTGTGATTGTATTATCTTTAGCAAAATCTTCTTTACCTGCAGGAGGAACGTATTGAATTGACTGCAAAAAACTATTGCCTGGTAGTTCTTTTCTACTATTTTTACGTATTGACGGCGGGGGTAACGGTTTATCATCTTTTACATAAATAGCATGATCAATATTCGATAAAATAAAATCTTCGCAGTAAGTGGCTGGATGTCCATCCTCTTGGCAAGAATCTTGACAGATAAAGAACCCCTTACCGTTATCATTTGTAGTATAACCAATTATTGTTATTTCATGACCATATTTTAATTGATTAAATCCCATAATAATATTTTCTCCTCTTTTTATATGTTCTAATAAATCATCTTTGATATCAGATTTTGACATCAGATGTATCATATTTCCATTTTCCAAAGGATAACCGTAAGTATTTAATTCTCCGCTTCTTTTAAATAAAAGTGTTTTAGTATTTTGGATTTCATCATTATATAATCCGGATTTTTCCAGTATAAATTTTTCATTACACACTCTTAAATCTGTTAAAGAATTATACTCACCATCTGAACCTATATTCATAATCATAGATTGCATCAATATATCAATCATTGAACGTTCATTTTTATCTTTGTGATTATTTTGAATTTGAGCAAGATTATATGCTTCAATGTCTGCTTTTAATTCTGCCCTTTTTTCTATTTTCGGGAATTTAAACATATGTTCTAAATTATTCATGTTCAATGGTACAACAGACTCAGGAGTAAGTTGAACTGCTTCAGGAGAAAGAGGCATAACTTTAGCAACTCCATTTTGAGAAACCGGTTCATTATTCGGAAGTTTTGGTGCAGTTTCAAGAGTTATCCGGTTTGTATTTCCTGGTGTTTTAAATTTTACTACTCCATTTCCCGGAGAAGTTAACAGTTCAACTATTCTAAAAAATTCTGCCGGTTGTGTAGTTACTAAATCGTATTCTAAGCTTGCCGCTGCACAAGTACTTACGACCCCTCTGTGTCTTAGCCTGTCACGAATATAATTTACTTTATCTTTTGTTGTCGGTGCATTCATTTCATCTGTTTTTGGGGATGTAAATTCCCTGTGTTTTTGCACCCAAACTGATGCCTGAATTTCTAATTCACATTTATCAACAGCTGCATAATATCTACCTGTTGCCTCTTTCAAGTATTCTTCCGGAATATCCTCTGCTAATTGAGTTATTATATTTGGATTTTCTAATATGTCAATACATTCTTGAACAAGTTTTATGTTATCTAATCCTTTAAATCTTTGAGTTGTGAAAATTTTATGCAAACTATCCAAAACTGTAAGTTTTTGTGATTTATCTTCCGTTAACTTTCCATAACTTAAAATTTTTGATAACTTTTTTTGATATTCTACACTCAAACCATTGTAAACAATATTGTATTTAACTTGCTGCTTAGGAGAAAGTTTGAATTCCTTTCCCTCGCTCTTTTGTTTATCTTTATCTTCTTGATAAGTTTTAGAAACCAGCGGTGCAGACGGAACTTTTGGTGCAGATTTACCTGTATACATTTTATAATCATAGTCTAAACTTAGTTCTATCTCTCCTTTTATAAATTTATCTAAATTCTCTTGAGTATACTTTTTCCCTGTGGCAGCCTCAAATAGTGACTCTTTATCCGGAGTAGTTTCTGCTTTGTCATATAATCTTAGGATTTTTTGCATAACATCATCAGCTGTAGTTCCGTGAATAAGGTTTTTCTTGCACCAATCAAGAACTGGGATTGATTCTTCTAATCCGGTAAATACTCTTCCTATCATACTATTCAGTTTATTCATTATAAGCTCTTTTAAATCATAAGATATGCCGCCTGAACTCACTACTGTAAAATCCTTTTGACGATAAGCATAAATTTTTTGCTTTGGAATATCATAAATAGCAGGCTTATGTGCTTGTATTCTATCAGGAACACAAATATATTGTGATTTATTGTTTTCTATAGAAAATTTATTTGGCATGTTATCTCTAAATTCCTCTATGTATATATAAAGTTTTAAAGATACTAAAAATTGCATTTTATTATGCCATTTATTAAGATTTGTAAATATAAGGAGCTTGCGGAAAAATTAAAATTTTTCTCGCAATCTCCATATAACGGTTTCAATGCGGGTCGCGTGCTATCCCGCACACTCTAAGAGAGGTAATAAAATGTATTAGTGTTTTATTATATCAAATAACCCATTCTTTTTAGGCTTTTCTGTCTGTTCATCTTCTTTCGGGGTATTTATAATGACCAAAACTTCATCCTCGCCGGACATTTTTAAATTATTTCTTGCAATCGCTTCTAAACCGTCTAATTTTGAGAAATTTTTTATATTATCTTTTAACTGGTCATTTAATGCCAATGCAGCTTCTTTATTTTTTGTAATCTGCACAATTTTAGCTTTATAAGAAACGATTTTGGAAATATTTACAACTGCGCTTATTGTAATTTGAATAAGACACAATAACAAAATTACCGTAAAAAATGAATAGTAAAACTCATTACCTGAAGAATGCTTTTTTTTTGCTTTCACGGTTTTTGAGTTTTCATCCTTATGAATTACTCGTAATCTTTGTTCTCTATTATTTCCTATCATACTTATCCATTATAATCTGAATCCGGTAGAAAAACCTACTGTATCTGATTTATTTCCATTTGCATAAAAAGATTGCGCTATACTAAGTTCAAACTTTAAAGAATCCGCATACTTTTTTAATGCAGGTGTATAAACTATTGTTATTTCATTTTTATTCTTTTGCGATTGAACATAATTTGTCACAGAATCTTTCAACGTTAATTTATCCGTTATATGCCATTCCGGAGTTAACTGAAGAGATGTCCATCTGCTATCTTCAAGTTCACGATTAGCCGACTCCCTAAAAGCCGACTCTATAGAAAAATGTTTATTAATATCATATTTCAAAAAAAAAGCTGTTGTAGCTTCCATTTGAGAATATGAAATTTCTTCGCCATATCTGGTTCCGTAACTAAATCCGCCGGATGAAGCTGCTACACTTCCGGAAAGCGGTAAAATATCACCAATACTGCTGCGAACTGCCATTGATCGGGCTAACGCGCTTCTTAGGGTATTCGTGTTGGAAGTTATATTTAAGACCCTCACCGGCAGGGTCAACTCCAGCTGGGGGATGTTCACCTCCGGTTTATCAATACTGTCATCAAGATAAATTGTCTCGATTAAGTTATCATCATATTCGACCTGTCCGTTAATCTTATACGTTTCTTTGACCTGCTCCTCAGCCGGGGTCGGACACAGGTTAAGTAATAATATAAGCGATAGTAAAAATAATACTCTCTTGAACATACCTCTATTCTAATGTAAATACATTTTAATTTCAAATGATAAATTTTTGTAAATGAACTTATTCCATTATTGCCCTAATGCCTTTTGAAAAACCATTTTCCATTTTCAATTTTCCATTTTCCATTTTCCATTTTCCATTTTTTTAGTGCCTTTTATAGAACCGTCCTCCGCTTTTTAGTGCCGAATTTATTGATTAAGATTTGTAACAAATATTTTTTAAATGAGCAATTTTTGATTAAAAAAATTCTTTAAATATACAGGGATAATAAATAACGGAGTGAGTTCGCATATGTCTAATCCGAAAGTTACAATAAAAATATCAAATGCAAATTATTTATCTTTTAATGGTGAAAATGAGAATTTGACGTTAATCGGAGGAGATATAAAGTTTTCTTCAAGATTAAATATGTCAGTTGGAATTGGTAATGACTGGACACATTCAAAAAGCGGAAATAAGAATAAACCTGCAATAGAAGCAAAAATAAAATATAATATTGGAGAATGTTTTAATGCTCAAACAAGATTTCGTGAAATAGGCGGTACAGAACAATATAGAGTAGCATTTGGCGGAAGTTATAAATTAGATAAACATAATTCTATTTATTCTGATTTGCATTTTACGGCAAAAGATTCCGGCGAATGGAAATATAATACAGGCGGATGGATTGGATATACATATAAATTTAATAACGGAGTTTCTGTATCCGGAGAATTACAACAGAATATCCCTTTGAATAAAGGTTCTCAAGGTGCCGGCAAAACATTGGCAGCTTTTGATGATTCTAATAAAATGTTTAATCTTATGCTGACTATTCCGATAAAATGACTATAATTAGTGTTTTCTAGAAATAATTTTCACATTAAAAATTCTAAATAAAAAGTTACTTCATTTCTTATTTTATTGTATACTTTAAAGTAAGAGTGTATTAATTTTTGAGGAGTGCAGAATGCAAGAAGTTATAGAAAAGAAAACTATTAAGAACATAGATTTTAATTGTGACTTAGCACAAAGTTACGGAGTATATAAAAATAATCAAGAATTTGAACTTTTAGATTATGTAAGTTCTGTTAATATTTCATGCGGATTCCATGCCGGTGATCCGATAACAATTAAGAATGCTCTTTTAAGAGCAAAAGAAAAAAATGTAGCAATAGGTGCGCATATTGGGTTTAATGATATTCAAGGATTTGGATATAGACCTGTAGAACTAAAGGAAGATGAACTTGAAGCGCTTGTTGTTTATCAAGTAAGTGCAATTATGTCATTTGCAAAAGCATACGGACTAAGTATTGAACATGTAAGACCACATGGCGCAATGTATAAAGCTTGCGGAGAAGATTTTACTTTTGCTGCCTCCGTGGCTAAAGCAATAAAAAAATGTTCTGATTGGCTTGTATATTATGCACCGATGGGTGATATTACATCCAAAGTTGGTGACTATGTAGGAATTCCTATAGCACAGGAATTATGTTTGGAAAAAACTTATAATCCGGATTTAACGGTAGATTATTCAGTTCCGGATAATGTTAATAATTTCGAGATGATAAAAAGATTACAACACCTTTTGCATACTTCACAAATTCGTAATAATTTAGGCGGAGTAAGTATGTGTGAAGTAAATACAATTCATTTTTCAAATAAGTATAATGGTGCTATAGATTTGATTAAGGAAGCAAAGCGATTGATTACACCTTTGCCGGTAAATTATATTAATGCTAAAGTATCAGGCTGGGTTGAATAAATTGAAAATGGGGGTAAATAGGGGTAAAGGGATTAAGATACTATGGCACCAAGGCACTAAGAGAATGGAAAATTGAAAATTTAGAAAGAAAGGAGATAAGTTAATAAGAGCAAAGTTAATAAGTTAATAAGAATTTTAAAACCACTTATTCACTTATTCACCTATTCACTTATTCACTTAAAGAAAATGACATTTAATATAGATGAAATAAAAGAAAACGTTAATGTAAAAAAGGAAGTTGGCTGGCTTATTCCGGGATTAGAAGTAAAACGTTGGTTTGCTTTGATATTTTTAGGTTCAATCATGATAGTTCTTGGCTTTATGGTTCTGGCTAACGTAAGACCTATTTACTTGACTCTTGAATTAATAAGAAAAGCCGCATTAATTTTGCCATCTAATTTTCTTGCTGCGATATTCATATTAATCGGTTCTGTTATATTTTTTAAAGGTTGGCAAAAAACAACCTTATCAATTATGGATATGAATTCTGCTCAAGGAAATTCATCTCTTTTAGAAAAATTATATAGAAGAAGAAAACTTAACAAAGGCGCAAAAGTCGTTGCTATAGGCGGTGGAACAGGATTATCAATGCTGCTCAGGGGAATCAAAAAATATACAAGTAACATAACCGCAATTGTAACGGTCGGTGATGATGGCGGAAGTTCGGGAAGATTAAGAAATGAAATGGGAATCTTGCCTCCAGGTGATATAAGAAACTGTATTGCTGCCCTTGGCGATGATGAAGATTTAATTACCGAACTTTTTCAATACAGATTCAAAACCGGCGAAGGACTTGAAGGTCATAGTTTTGGGAATTTATTTTTAACAGCTTTATGTGCTATTACCGGAAATATGGTAAAAGCTATAAAAGAATCTTCAAAAGTACTTAATATAAGAGGTGTGGTTCTTCCTGCTACATTAGATGATATGAAACTTGGTGCACAATTTGAAGATGGAAGAATTATACATGGTGAGTCTAATATACCGGAAGCACATGGGCAAATAAAACAACTTTTCACAGAGCCTGCAAATTGTAAAGCTCTTGAGGAATCTTTGAATGCTATAAAAGAGGCTGATTTGATTATTCTTGGCCCGGGAAGTCTATATACAAGTGTTATACCGAATCTTCTTGTCGTTGGTATAGCAGAAGAAATAGAAAAATCAAAAGCTAAGAAAATATATGTATGTAATATTATGACTCAACCGGGAGAAACAACTGATTATACTGTTGCAAGCCATATTAATGCTCTATTAAAGCATGCAAAAGGTAAAAAAATTATAGACGCAGTGCTTGTAAACAATGCTCTTCCGGATAATATTTCAAAAGGTTATGCTGAATCCGGCTCTATTCCTGTTCGTTTGGATATGGAAAATATAGCACCAATCGGAGTTGAAGTAGTTTCTCAAAAACTTATTCAAGAAAATAAACAAGGGTTGGTAAGACATTCATCTAATCGAGTAGCAAGAGCAATACATTATTGGTATAGAAAAACAATGAGAAAATAAACTCAGAAGAAGGAGTGTGAGATTATGATTAAAATAGGAGATACACCGATAAAAAAGATTTTGTCAAAAAAGACAGTAGATATTGACAAAGTTATAGATGGAATTGGTTCCGGAATTGAAGTAAAAATGTCATCTGAACCTACAAGAAATTTTCATAAGGTTGTTAGTAATTCTGAGTTAACTGAAGCTGTAAAAGCAAAATTTTTACCAAAAGGTTCTAAATAATTTTACAAAGGAATGTAATTATGAAAACTATTTCAACATTTCAAAGGCTTAAAGATAGTAATGAAAAAATAGCAATGCTTACGGCTTATGATTATTCTACGGCTCAAGTACTCGACAAGGCTGAAATTGATGGTATTTTAGTCGGTGATTCACTGGCTATGGTTGCGTTAGGATATGAAAATACTTATAATATTACAATTGATGAGATGTTAATTTTCATAAAAGCGGTAAGTCGAGGGGCAAAAAATTCTTTTATAATAGGTGACATGCCGTTTATGAGTTATAATTTGACAGTAGAACAAGGTTTGGAAAATGCAGGCAAAATGATAAAAGCCGGTGCGAATGCTGTAAAACTTGAGGGATGTAATGAACATATACTTACTCTTATAAGAAGATGTACGGAATCCGGTATTCCTGTTCTTGGTCATTTAGGATTTACTCCGCAGCTTATGAATACACTTGGAGGACATAAAATTCAAGGTAAGACATCTGATAAGATAGAAATTATTTTGGAAAGTGCAAAAAAACTTGAACAAGCCGGATGTTTTGGAGTTGTATTAGAACTTATGCCTGCAGATAGTGCAAAATATATTACAGAAAACTTAAAAATTCCGACTATAGGGATTGGAGCAGGAAAATATTGTTCCGGTCAGATTGTTGTAACAGATGACATCATGGGTAAATTTACAGATTTTACTCCAAAATTTATAAAAAAATATGCGAATCTGCACGACACAGTGCTAAATGGAATTCAGGAATATAAAAACGAAGTTAAATCGGAACGTTTTCCAACGGAAAAAGAATCTTTTGAACTTGATGAAAAAGAAAAAGCTAAATTGTCAGAATTATAAATAATTATGTTCTTAGTTCTTTTACGATTAATTTTATTTCTTCAGAAATATCAGAATCTTGTGATATATTATCCCTTACAAGTTTAGCAAAGTCTGCTTTTTTAAATTCATGTAAACCCTTTGTCTTAAAAATATTTTCTAAATTTTTAGCATTAGATAATGAATTGTCAAAATCAATATCACTTACGGATGTAAAATTATTTAATTCGTTATTAACAGTTTTTAATATTAATTCTCTTGGTAATAAATCTTCAAATTCTCCGCATGTTACAAGGTGAATTTTATCAATTGGTCTTAGACGAGGTTGGATTTGGGAGATATTCTCTAAAGCATCTCTGTCTAATAAAACAAAAATCGGAATTTTTAATTCTTCAGAAAGTTCATAATACAATTTAACAACTTGATTTTTACCTCCGGCAGGAATAATCTGAATACCTTTCTTATAAAAATCATATCCAAGATATTTTGAAAAAGCCGGTAACAAAATTTCTTCAGTTATTCCCTCAACCAGCAATACTTTTTCTATAGGAAATTTTAATCCGTTTTTTTCTCTTAGAATTTTCAAATCTCCGCCTTTTGACACCGTTTTTAACCAACGCAAATTAATAGGAGAAGCTTCATCTATCAAATTAATTGCCAAAGTATAATTTATAGAATTATTCAAATATTCTTTAGTTTCTGTGCTATTTACAAATATTGAATTCTCGTATTCTTTTATAATATTATTTATATTTTTATCCGCTTGCTGGTCAAATTTAGGAAATAAATCATATAATGAATTGTTAATAATCATCTCAGCATAAGAAGTTAACTCCTTTGCAGATATTTTAGCTAATTCTGTTTTTTTGAAAACAGGTTCAGATAAATTTGAAAGAATAATTTCCGAAAAAACACGAAAATACTTGTCTTTCGTAAATTTAAAGCGGGTTAATCTATCAAAAGATATTTTTAATTGTTCTTCGGTAAGATTTTTATACTTCATAGACTTAAGATTCAAAGAGTTCGCTTATTTTATCTGCTATATCTTTTGGATCAATTTCTTGAGTAATTTTATTTATATCTTGAGCCATTTGATATAATTTTGCAGCCTCTACTTTATCACCGATAATTGATATTGCTCTTGCCAGATTAAAATGTGCAAGTGCGTAATTTGGATTTGTTTCAACAGCTTTTTTAAATAATTCTATTGCTTTTTTTACTCTTCCTAAATCGTCAAGATATATAACACCTAAGTTATTATACGCAATATCATAATTTTCATTATACTTAATTGCAAGTTCATAAGATTTCATAGCTTCTTCTGAGTCGCCTTTTCCCCAGTACAAAAATCCTAAATTACAATGAATTTTTGCATTATGAGGCTGAAATTCAAGTGCTTGACGATATATTCCGAGAGCATTATCGTAGTCTTCTTTGTCATAAAAAGCACTACCAAGATTAATATATATATCAATATCTTCCGGTGTTAATACATAAGCTGTTTGGTAAGCAGAAATTGCAGCATCGGGGTCGGATTTATTTTCTTGAAACACAAATCCTAGTGTTTGCGCAATAATGCTTGTCCACGAAGGATTTGGATTTAGAGTTATAGCTGCTTGATAATTTGAAATTGCTAAATCAAATTCACCTTTAATATAATAAATATTTGCCAGATTTGAGTATAAATCAGGAATATTTGGTGCCATGGAAATTAATTTATTATAAATCTCTATAGCTTTATTATAATCTCCTTGTTCTTCATATGCTCTGCATAAATGTCTGTGCGCAGCTACATTAAAAGGATCAAGCCATATTGTCATTTTATATTCAGTAATAGCATCTTCAAAATATCCTGTTGATAAGTATATATCACCCAGAACACAATAAAGCGGTGCAAATCCGGGGATAGTTTCTATAGCTTCCTTATAAAGCTCTATGGCATGACCGTAATTTTTCATTTGGATTGCATAAAAAGCTTTTAAAAACAAAGGTAAAAATCTCAAATATGACAAATTTGTGAATATATCATGAATTGCATTTTTGTCAAAAGGCGCTAGAATTATTGCTTTGATTTTTTCAATAATCGCTTTTACTTTTGTTTTAAAGTCTCTGTATGATAAAGCGCTATATAATTTATAAAGTAAATAATGAGCACTTGAAGAACCAAATCTTGAACATTGAATTGCAGCTTCGCATGCATCTATCGCATCTGTAAAGTGAGCTTTTTTTACAAAAGCTTCCGCTAACATATAGTAAGCTTCATAAAATCTGTTTTTCTTTTCTAAAGCGGTTGTAAAATAGTTTATAGCTTTGTCTAGTTCGCCTTTGTAGTAAAAGGCATATCCAAGTTTGTAAAAAATCTCATGAGAATCTAATAAAGATTCCATTGCAAGCTGATATTCAGTAATAGCTTCATCTATGTATTGTCCGGAATTGTGAATATCAAGATGCGATTTCATATATAAATCACCCATTCTTACGTGGAGTGCCGGATTGGACGGGTCTTTTTGCAAGTCCTTTTTACATCTCTCTAATTGGACATACATTTTGTTCTTTAATTGTCTGTTTTCTTTTTCTTCTTCTATTGATTTTTTCATTTTTATTCCTGATCAGAATTGTTTGTGTATACATACATATAATAAAGTAGTGTTTCTCTGTCTTGTTCATTTAAGTTATATACTGACATTGTATATTCATTATTATATTCCGTATCAACTTCTGTAACTGTCCCCTTAAAACTTATTGTACCATAATCTTCCGGCAAAATTAATTCACATTTTAAATTATCATCAACATTAAATATTTTATCACTATAAAATTTAATATTTGACGGAGATATCTCTAATGTTTTTGCAATAAAACTTTCTTCATTGTATGTGATTTTAAGGTTCCTAAGTACTTTAATTACAGGAAATTCCTCATCTAAATTAAATTTTAAAGCATTATAATCAAGCTCTATTTCAAACTCATCTTCAAGTGGTGATTTTATAATGACAGCATTAAAATCTATCGTACCCATTTTAGAAAATACCTTTGCCATGACAGTTTCACCGGAATCCAAAAATTCAATATAACGCATAAAATATGGCGGAAGTTCCAGAATGAGCCTGTCATCAAGTACTTTGTTAATAGTACATACTATCTCTACTAGTTTGTCGTCTTTTTGAATATTTATACTTAATTTTTGATTTTCCTGTATTAAGTCCATATATGTATTATATTTTACCTTTCGAGAAAAAACAATCTAATAGTAAATTGTTACAATTATTATATACTGAATAAATTATCAATTATTCTCTTAATGTTTCACCGTCATTATAATCTTCGGTGTTGTCTTCAAATTCTTCGTCATCATATTCTGAGTCGGTTTCATAATCATCTTCGTTCTCATCAGATTCTCCGGATTCATCAGAATCATAATATTCTCCGAATTCTTCATCTTCATCATATTGTTCATCCTCATTATAATTGTCATAATTATCTTCTTCGTTATCGTTTTCTTCGTTATCTACTTCAAAGTCTTCATTATTTTCTTCGCTTTCAAATTCATCCGAACTTTCATATTCTTCTATAACACGTTCCGGCTCGGTTTCTTTGTTGATATCTATCTGCGCTGCAACGTATTCAAGTTCCTGTTTTACGGCTTTTTTTGAATAAGAAAGTGTATATGGATTTTCTAATGCAGACTTTAGTGATTTATAATATTCGTTCATATTTCCTATAAATTTGTATACTCTCGCTAAACAATAGTATAAATCTCCATTTGGTTCTGTATTTAAAGCAGTATGTAAAAGTTCTAAAACTTCTTCTGTTTCATTATTTTTAAGACATATTTTTACGAGCAGTTTGTAAGCTTCTATATCTGCCGAATTATATTGTATAGTTTTTTTTAAGTACTCTTTAGCTTCTTCGTCATTTCCGTTTTTGAAAGCAATTGAGCCAAGATTAAAATATGCCCAACTGTAATCCGGAGAGATTTCCAATATTTTTTTGTAATTTTCTTCAGCAAAATTTGTAAGACCTTCATCTTGGTAAATGTATCCAATATAAAAATATGCATATATATCTTTTGGATTAATTGATACGGCTTTTTGGAAATTATCGAGAGCTTTATTTTTTTCGTTTCTGTTATAATCACAAAGTCCAATGTTAAAATAACAATTGCCATCATTTGGATCTGTTGTTAAAACCTTTCTAAAACACTCTTCTGCGTTATCCCAATCCTGAAGTTCTATAAAAACTTCGCCAAGGTTATAATAAAAATCTTCTTGCGGAGAAAGTTCTATTGCTTTTTTATATTCTTCTTTTGCCTTTTCAAATTTTTTTAATTTTTCATATACAATTCCTAAGTTGTAATGCAATTCTGCATCATCCGGAAAGTAATTACAAAGATATTCAAAGTTTTGTTCAGCCTCTTCATTAAATCCTTGATTTACAAGCAGAATTGACAGCTCACGCCTTGCTTGAAAATTTGACGGATCATCTTTCAAAATTGTTTGTAATGATTCTATATCATTTTCCATATACTAGATTATAGCATAGAACCGAACTTACGAGAATGTATTTTAAACTAACTACTTATCTTTTATATCGTAAATTTTTTTATATAATCGCGTGCTTCAAAATCTTCATTTATGTATGAATCAGCCATTTTTTTAACATCTTGATATGTTTCTTTAAGTTTTTCATGATTACTCTTATTTTTTGGCTTGACTAAACTTATAAAATTAGCCCAGAATCCTACTGGTTCTTCTTCATATACTTCATTATCCTCACATTCCTTTGCAGCATTTACAAGCATGCTTACTTCTGATGCAATCGTGAAAGGATTTTTGTATTCAACTGTAGTATTTTTTTGAGATTGATTATTCATTTGGCTCTCTTTATTATCTTACATGTATATAAAAACATTTTTGTCATCTTAATTTCAAACTTTTTTTCTTTTGTTACATTTTTTTACAAAAGAAGTGTGCGGAAAAAGTAATTATAAATCTCATACATTTAGAGGTTTGACTTTTTTAAAAGTATTATTAAACTGTAGATATAGAATTAAAATTAGGAGATAGTATGAGTAAACGATTAGATGGTTCATCTCTTTTTACCGGTATTAATTCAGGGTTAAATAGTACTTTTTCATTAATTTCAAATCAATATAAAGATGGTGTTACTTTAGAAAATTTAAATAAGTCACTTACAAATACGAATATAACGAATACTTCACTAGGTTCGACTTTTGCATCTTATTTAACTACAAATTTTAATAATGTTGATAAAAATGGTGATGGTAAAATTACAGCAGATGAAGTTCAAGCATATATGAACAATATTGCCACTCAAGGCTTAACAAGAGAACAAATCATGACTTTAGGTGCTGCAAACGGCATGACAAACAGTCTACAAGAAACAGTTCTTTCACATTTTGATGATATAGACTCTAATCATGATGGCAGAGTTACAAATCAAGAAATTAATGCTTACGGAGTTAATTCAAGAATAGAAAAACAGAAAATTGAAGATATTAACAGAGTAGTAAATAATATGTCTATTTTTTATGGCAGTGATTCCAGTGACAAATACGAAGGCAGTATAATGGATTACCGCTACTTAGATGATAAAGAATCCTAATTGGCTATATATAGTGTGTGTTACATATGAAAGGGAATAAAAATAGGATAACTAAAAATTATCCTATTTATATTTAATCAATTATGCTCGCCGTCTTGATCTGTTCGCGTTAAACGTGTCTCCGGATTTTGTTGCAAGTGCTATTCGCACTTTTACAAAATTTCAAATATGACAATAGGTGTTTTGAAAAAGTTTAAAAAAATATATTTTGTGAAGCGGTTTTATAACATAGTTACTTTACCGAAAAAGCTTAAGTTAAAATTTTTAGTTTGAATGTTTTATACATTTAAGGTATAAATATATTATGAAAAAGTTTTGCGGAGTATGTTTAATTTTATCACTGTTAGCAATGCCGTCTGCATTTTCTTCTGTCGGCGGTTCTGTTGTTACACTTGATAAGAGTGATATTGAAAAACCTCAGCTTGAACTGCAAGATAATACTCAAAACCTTAACAGTTCGCTTTTAATCAATAATTCTGAGGATTTAGCAGCATTAATTGATAAGCAAAAAGAGCATGATGGTAAAGATTTAGAAATTTTATGGAAAGGTACGGTTGAAAATAACCAAGTTATTGAGTTTGCTTTGAAAAAACTGGTTACTCCGGAATCTCAACAAAGAATACATTCTTCTTTGATGGCAAAAACTGTTTCCGCAATAATATCCGGAGCTTCATTTATTCCAAGTTTGATGGGCTCAAATTATGGATTACAAACCGCTGCATTTTCTGCGGGAAGATTAGCTCAAGGACTTATAAACAAAAAGAATTTACCAAAAGAAACTCCTCTAACCGATACTGAATTGATTGAACTTGCCGGCATGGTAGAAGCTTTGCAGGATTCATTGATTAGTTCTTATTACAACTACAAAAACACTTTAAGCCTTTTAAAAGATACCCGTTCAAAAATGCTTTTATACAGTAAAAATTATTCAAGTGCGATTGATAAAGGAGAGATATTAGAAATTGCTATTAACTCATCTTTGTACGATTCAATGCGCTTAAGAGAACTAAATTTGGAGCAGTCTGCTAAAAAATATCATATACAACTGCAACGACTTGCAGGGAAAAAAGCGGTTGATTCTTTAGAGCTTTATCAATACGACTTTGACTCTCTTTTATATAAAGAATCTCCTAAAACAAAAAATTCAAAAGAAGAGAAAAAACAGAAAGGAGAAAATATTGATGATAAAAAATAAAATTCTTTCTGCTTTTCTTGGATTGTTAGTTATTAATTTATTGTCGGTTCAAGCAATAGAATTAAATGAAATAAAAGAGCCAAAAGATATTTTTTACAGGTTTGGGACGGCAGATACTCCGGAAATGAAAGTTGATAAAAGTTCACAAATAGATTTATCTACTCCTGATATGGATATTAAGCCGGTAACTATCAAAGAAGCAAAAAATGAAAATTTAACTTATGCAGATTTAAGTATAAAAAGCATGGCAATGGAAATTTCTAAATCTATAGAAATGGATTATAACGATATGTTGGAAGATTTGTCACTTCTTTGGCAAGGTGCTGCAATGAGAAGTGATACAATCAAATTTGCTATATATAAACTTTCTAATCCTGAAAAAGATAAACCGGATGAGAGTGCTGTACGAAAAGTTGTTTCAACTATCGCCGGACTATCAACTTTTTTAGGTGCAGGAACAGGAAATCCTACCCTTGCAAGTGCAGCTCTAATTGGTGGAAATACATTAGGTATTATGTCACAAGATAACAAGGCACTAAATTACAAGTATACTCAAGTAACTGATGCGGACATGATTATACTCGTAAGAAAGGTTGATGAATTGCAGCAAAAAGTTGTTGATTGTTATTATGATTACATGACCGCAAGAATTTTGTACGATACGACATCTAAAATGGTTAAAGATAGAGAACTAAATTATAAACGTGCGCAAGCAGAGAATAAAGAAGTAATATTAATTACAGATACTTATTATCGTAATGCGGTAGATGAACAGGTGAAAGCAAGAGGAAACTTTTTTGAAAAACGTTCTCAGTTGGAACAACTTGTAGGAAATGATATCTTCAGACAATTTGAACAAGTTGTAGACGAAAGAGGAACAACTTTCTAATGGGAAAAAGAAAAAAAGAAATACTAGGAAAAAGTAAAGTAATAAGTTTTGGTATTACTTTTTTACTCATGGCAACAGGATTGTATTATCTGGGCTTAAATTATGTGCCTCAAAAGTGGTATGAAACACAGACAATGATGCCAAACCAAGTAGAATCTTATTACGTAAATCAGTGGTGTACTTCTGATTTTGGTAGAAAAGAAGCTATTTTATGGGATATGACAAGAGTAGACTGCCTTACTAAGGATTATGCAATAGAGTTCGATTTTGCAAAAAAATGGGCAGAAAGCATAGGTCAAGCACTTTATTATTCTAAAATGACCGGAAAAAATCCGGCTGTTGTGCTGATTCTAACTTCACCAGTTGATTATCATTATGTAAAACGAATAGAAAGACTTGATAACGGAATAAAAATATTTTTGGTAAAAGCTTATTAAGAAAGATGGTAAAGGATTTAAAAATGAACGATTTAATATCAGTAATAATACCTGTAAAGAATGGGGGTAGGGGTAAATACTTAAACCAAGCAATAGAGGGAATTTTAGCACAGCAAATGAATATTGAGATTATTGTTGTTGATGACTGTTCTACGGATAATACTGTTGAGATTGCCGAAAGTTATGGTTGCAAAATTGTTAAACATGAGACTTGTAAGGGGCAAGTCGCAGGAAAAAACAGTGGTATTAAAGTTGCAAGGGGTAAATATATTTTGTTCCACGATCACGATGATATTATGCAGGATGGAGCATTAAAAAGACTTTATGATGAATTTGAGCCTGAAGTTATGGCTGTAGAGGCAAAGGTTCAAGATTGGTATTCTCCGGACTTGTCTGAAGAAAAAACAAAAACACCAATTAAAACAGAGCCTTATTGGGGACTTTTTACCGGAGCAATTCTTATAAAGAAAGAAGTTTTTGATAAAATAGGTTTTTTTGATGAATCTGTTCATACCGGCGAAATTATTGAATGGCAGACCAAAATGGATTCAAATGGATTAAAAATTAAAAAAGTTGATTTTGTTTCTACACTCAGAAGAATACATGCCACAAACTTTGGTAAAACGAATAGAAATAATGAATTTAAAGATTATGCCGCAATTTTGAGAGCAAAATTAAGAAAGTCTTAATTTATTAATACATATTTATTATTTGTTCAATGCCTTTTTTAGCAATATCAAACAATTCAACCATTTTGTTAAACTCATATGGTTCACCTTCTGAAGTTGTTTGAAAATCGACAATCTTACCGCTTTTTGTAAGAATAACATTAGAATCTACTTGTGCGTGAGAATCTTCTTCGTAATTCAAATCCAATCGAATTTCTCCGTCCACAATACCGATTGATATTGCTCCGATTGGTTCTATAATTGGATTTTCCGCTAACTCACCTGAATCCAGAAGTTTTTTTACGGCATCACTTAGGGCTAAAAATCCTCCGCAGATACTTGCAGTTCTTGTGCCTCCGTCAGCTTGAATTACGTCCGCATCAATTGTAATTGTCATATTTGGCATTTTTTCTAAGTCTACACAAGCCCTCAGACTTCTTCCGATAAGTCGTTGAATTTCGTGAGTTCTTCCGGAAACTTTTTCTCTTTCTCTTTTGCATCGGGTATTTGTTGAAGCAGGTAAGAGAGAATATTCAGCCGTTACCCATCCTCTGTTATCATTTTCTTCCATCCATTTCGGCTTTTTTAAATCCACAGAAGCTGTTACAATAACCTTTGTGTCACCGCATTCTACAAGAATCGAACCCAGTGCATTTTTTGTGAAATTGTGAGTAAATTTAATATGCCTAAGTTCGTTATTATTTCTTCCGTCAGTTCTCATATTTCTCTCCTTGATAAAAAAGTATTTATCATTAAGCCTTAACTACTTCCAATGTTTCATAGTCATTCAAGTATGGAAGATGTTCTTCTGTGATTAATTCACCAGGAAGCAAAATAGAAATTCCGGGAGGGCATTCTGCAACGACTTCTGCTGAAATTCTTCCGATTGCATCTTCTTTTTTGATTGTTTCTTTTTCTGCGTAATATGCATCCCTTAGGCTCATAACAATTTTGGGCTCAAGCATAGGCATATGTTTTCGTTTTTCAAGATAGTAAATATCCTTATGATTCTCTGATGCAATTTTTTCCAGCGCATCTGCAAGATATTTAAAATCAGAACGTTTGTTTCCAAGATTACAAAGAATCAATACTCCTATATCAGAAGCAGATTCAACTTCTATACCAAAATCAATCTCTAAAATTGATTCAAGTCTTTTTCCGGAAAGTCCGTCAATCTTTATGAATACTTTGGTTACATCAGTCTTATACCCGAAATCACTTTTTAACTGGTGAAGATTAGGTATCTCATCCAATCTCTTTCTTAAATATTTAGCATTCGCTACTGCTTTATCAATTAACTTTAAACCGGATTTAGTCTGCAAATTTGCCCTTGCCGCATCTAAACTTCCAAGCAAAATTAAAGAAGGGCTAGTTGTATGCAAAAGTTTCAAGGCTTTTTCTACACTCTTTTCATCCAAACAAGAATCCTTAGATATATGTAACATAGAAGTCTGGCTCATGCTTCCGCCTGTCTTATGCAAAGAATGAACAACTGCATCAGCCCCAAGTTTAAGCGCTGTTTCAGGAAGATGTTTATTAAAATTCCACAAGCATCCGTGAGCTTCATCTACAATAAGCGGAACATTGTATTTTTTACAAACTGCGCTTATTGATTTAATATCCGACACAACACCCTCATAAGTAGGGTTTGTAACCCATACCATAGAAATATCTTTATCTTTTTTAAGCATTTCTTCAATTTGCGCTGCTTCTATATTGCCCCAAATAGACCAATCTTCTATTCTATTAGGACAAATCCAAACAGGTTCTGCACCTGAAATTATTAAACCTGTTAAAATTGAACGATGACAATTCCTGTTTACAAGGACTTTTTGACCTTTTTTAGTAAATGCCATTGCAATAGCTAAATTTCCTGCGGTTGAACCGTTCAAAAGAAAGAATGTTTTTCTTGCTCCGAAAGCTTGAGCTGCAAGCTCTTGTGCCTCTTTAATAGGACCTGTTGCCGGATGAAGTGTACCTAGATTATCAAATTCATCTGTCGTATCAAGGCTTAAAGCTTTTTCTCCAATTAATTTTCTAAAATCTTTAAATATAGCTTTCCCTTTTGTATGTCCCGGTATATGAAATTGATATGTAGGATTTTCGTAAGCAGTCCTTAATGCCTCTACTATAGGAGCTTTTACTTCTATTACTTTGTCCATTTCGTTTATTTTTAATATATTTTTATTCAAATCTTTTTTCCTTAAAATGTGCTGTCAATATTTACTAATAGATATAATACCCGAAAAAAATTTTTTTTGCTAATAATAAAAAAAATATGATATAATAGCTGTATGTTAAAAAGAATCGCTGTAATCTTAATGATGATTGGATTATCCGTTAATGCTTCCGAAGTTCCGATAAATGCAAAAATGGATTACAATCAAGGTATTGATTTTTACAAACTCGGAATGTATGAAAGAGCAATAGAATCTTTTCGTGCTGCAATAAGTTCTTATCCGGATTATAACGATGCGTATTACAATTTGGGTGCTGTTCTTGAGTATTTAAAACAGTATGCTGAGGCTTTAAATATCTACAAACAGCTTTATGCAAGAAATAAAGAAGATTACGAAGTAGCATTTAAAATTGCTCTTATGAGTTCTAAAGTCGGTGAATATAATCAGGCGGATGAATATATAAATAAAATTCCAAATACAAGCAGTTATTACCCGAAAGCGCAAGAATTGAAAACATCTTTAAAGGACAGTATAGAAATTCCGCCCCAAGTTGTTAATCCTCCTTCTACAATCGCACAATACTCAGGAACTTATGATAATTTAGTAAGTCCGACTGGAATTACATCAGATAAAAACGGCAATATTTATATTGCGTCTTTTTCCGATAATTCAATAATGAAAATTACACCTAATAATAAAAGAATGGTTTTTGCAAAAAGTGATTTGATAAACGGCCCAATAAGTCTTGTTTCTGATAGCGAGGGAAATATCTATGTATCAAATTATAATGCTGATAACGTAGTAAAAATTACTCCGCAGGGAATTATGTCGGTATTTGTGACAAAAGTTCACCGACCATACGGATTGCACGTAAACGGCAATATGCTATTTATTTCTTGCCAAGGGTCAAATTCTGTTTTAAGACAAAGACTATAGTGAGGAAAATATTGTGATTAAGGATAATATTAAAAATGCGCAAGCATACTATAATATATCAGAAAATTTAAAAATCGGATTTGAATGGATTAAGAATAACGATTTGAAAAACATGCCGGACGGAAGGTACGAGATTTCTGATAAAATTTATGCAAATCTTCAAAGTTATATAACAAAAGACGATGCTCCTTATGAGGCGCATAGAGATTATATAGACATTCAATATATGGTTACAGGTGAAGAACTTTCCGGAAGAGTTGATTATTCTGAATGTAAAACAGTGGAAAAATATAATAAAGAAAAAGATATAGAATTTTTAGAGTGCGTTAGGGAAGAAGAATTTTTCAAAATCAAAGAGGGCGAATTTTTTGTATTTTTCCCGCACGATGCACATAAACCTGCATTAAAAGTGGGAGAAAACAAACAAGTAAAAAAAGTTATTGTAAAAGTATCCTGAGCCGGATGAAATAAAAAATTGCAGCTAAATTGCAATAATTATTATTGGAATTATATTGCAAAATTTTCAAAATAGGTTAAAATAAGAATACAGGCAAGGGTGATGCAACCACCCTCACCCGCAGCTCTAAAATAGAGCTTTGAGTTCAAGAACTAGTGCAATTATAAGTACTAGTTCTTCTGCATTTATTTCTACTAGCATTTTAACCTCCTTTCTAAGTAGAAATAAGTAAAATGTTAATAAAAATATTTAGCCTGTATTCTATTTAAATGTACTTTTTGTATCTTAGCATTTTTCTTATATTAAATCAATAAATTTGCAAATTTATCTATATAGCAAATATTATGTACTTCTTTTCATTTCCCATTTATATTTACCCTTTAATTTTCTTATTGTATAATACCGATATGGCTGGCGATTATATAAATAACAAATTTGATGTAATAGTAGTAGGTGCAGGTCATGCAGGATGTGAAGCAGCTCTATCTGCAGCACGTTTAGGGTGTGATGTTTTGTTGTGTACCCTTAATGTTGATAATATTGCGCTTCAACCTTGTAACCCTGCTATCGGCGGGCCGGCTAAATCAACTTTGGTAAGAGAAATAGATGCTTTAGGCGGAGTTATGGGAGAAGTCGCCGATGCAACATATTTACAAATGAAAACACTTAATTCCTCTAAAGGACCTGCAGTAAGGGCGCTTAGGGCTCAATCGGATAAAAAAGAATATACACGTTACATGAGAAATATTATTGAAAGTACCGATAATATTTGGGTCAAACAAACTTGTATAACTGATATTAAGGTTAAAGATGGTGAGATTATCGGTGCGGTTGACGAATACGGAATAGAATTTTCGTGTCGTGCAATCATTTTAACCACAGGAACTTCACTTGAGGGTAAAATGTATGTGGGACTTCAAGCATATTCAGGCGGCAGACTCGGAGAACGTGCTGCAATCGGGCTTTCTGAATCGCTTAGAAAAAATGGTATTCAGACTAAAAAACTCAAAACCGGAACACCTGCAAGAGTTGATAAAAGAACGATTGATTATTCAAAAATGACTATTCAGCCCGGTGATGACAAATTAAGTTTTTATTCCTTTAAGCCGAATCGTCCAGTCAGACAGCAATATCCTTGTTATTTAACCAGAACAAATGAAGAAACTCACGCAATAATAAGAGCAAATTTGGATAAATCTCCAATGTATCAAGGATTAATTCACGGTGTAGGACCTCGTTATTGTCCGTCTATTGAAGATAAGATTGTAAGGTTTGCATCTAATCCTTCTCATCATATATTTATTGAACCGGAGGGTTTGAATACTTATGAAGTTTATATACAAGGATTTTCAACGAGTTTGCCGGCATGCGTTCAAGTGGAAATGCTGCGTTCACTTCCGGGATTAGAAAAAGCTCACATAATTAAACCTGCCTATGCAGTAGAATACGACTATGTTCCGGCTGTTCAAACATTGCATTCTTTGATGTCAAAAGATATTAAAGGACTTTTCTTTGCAGGACAGATTAACGGTACAAGCGGGTATGAAGAAGCAGCAGCGCAAGGACTTATTGCCGGAATTAATTCCGTAAATTATATAAACGGTTCTGAATTTCTAGAACTTTCGAGGGCATCCTCTTATACGGGAACTCTTATTGATGATTTGGTAACAAAAGACATTCAAGAACCTTATAGAATGCTAACTTCCCGTTCAGAATACAGACTTCTTTTAAGACAAGATAATGCAGATGAAAGATTAACCGAAATTGGGCATAAAATCGGTTTGATTGATGATGCTCAATATCAAAGATTTCTTTTGAAACAGGAAAATATTAAAAAAGAAATTCAAAGACTTCAAGAAACAAAACTTTCGGCTACTACAGAAGTAAATGATGTATTAGCGAAATGCGGTGAACATATCGATAATGGTATAAGACTTGCTGAGCTTCTGAAACGGCCAAATATTACATATGATATATTTAGAGAAGTTGATGTTGAAACAAGAGCTATTAATTTATCTCAAGATATTACGGATGAAGTTGAAGTTCTTATTAAATATGATGGTTACATAAAACGTCAGCTTGATCAAGTTGAAACAAGTGAAAAGCTTGAAAAGTACAGAATCCCAGCCAATATTGATTATTCTCAAATTAAACATATATCAACCGAAACTAGAGAAAAACTCGAAAAAATCCGTCCGACAAACTTGGCACAAGCTTCAAGAATCGGAGGTGTTAAACCTGCTGATATATCAGTTTTAATGGTTATGCTTGGAAAATAAAATTTATAAATTAAACTTTGCAAAAATGTAATCAGTATTTTTTAAATAATCATCAGTGCTAAAACAATTTTCCAATTCTTCCGGAGACAATTTTGTATTTACTAAAGAATCATTTAGCAGTCCTTGTTTAAAATTCCCGCCGTTAAGAGCATCAAGCGCGTGTTTTTGGACTATTTTGTATGCTTCTTCTCTTGCATATCCTTTTTCTACAAGTTTTAACATAACTTTTTGAGAATAAATCACACCGCCATAGAGAGCAGTATTTTTAAGCATATTGTCTTTATGAATAACTAAATTTTCTACTACTCCTTTAAATCTATGGAGCATAAAATCTATTAGAATTAAGGAATCAGGAAAAATTATTCTCTCAGCAGAACTGTGTGAGATATCTCTTTCGTGCCAGAGGTTAATGTTTTCGTATGCACTTATCATATTAGAACGAACCACCCTTGCTAAACCGCATAAATTTTCACAAAGAACAGGATTTTTTTTGTGAGGCATTGCAGATGAACCCTTTTGATTCTTTGAAAATCCCTCTTCAACTTCTCTAACTTCTGTTTTTTGCAGATGTCTAATCTCTGTTGCGAACTGTTCTATTAATGAAGCAATTATTGAAAGAGCAGACATAAATTTTGCATGCCTGTCTCTTGATATAATTTGTGTGGAAATTCTGGCAGGTGATATATGTAAAATTTCACAAGCCAGTTTTTCGACTTGGGGAGAAACGTTGCTGTATGTTCCAACAGGGCCGGAAATTTGACCAACCGAAATCTCTTCAAGTGCGAATTCAAAACTCTTTTTTGCGCGCTCAAGAGAATCAAGCCAGTTAAGAAGTTTTATTCCGAAAGTTGTAACTTCTGCGTGTACTCCGTGAGAACGACCTATGCAAACGGTATGTTTATTTTCTATTGCACGTTTTTTTATTATTCCGATTAACTCGTCAATATCTTTTAGAATTATCTTTGAAGAATCAATAATTTGTAGTGCGAATGCCGTATCAATCACATCCGAACTCGTAAGTCCCATGTGAATATATTTTGCACTATCTTCTCCAACTGTTTCATTTACGTTAGTTAAAAAAGCTATAACATCGTGTTTAACTTCTGCCTCTATTTCGTCTATCCTTTCAATCGAAAAAGAAGCTTTTTGCTTAATCTCTTCCAGATTTTTGCTCGGAATTTGACCTAATTTTGAATAAGCCTCGCAAACTGCAAGTTCAACTTGTAAATAATAGTTAAATTTTTCTTCTAATTCCCAAATTTTTTTTATTTCTTCTCTTGAATATCTATCTATCATGTAGTTTAAACTCCGACACTATTACTGTTGTTTGTGTGAGAAACAGAATAACGAGTTTTGTAATCTTGATATTTGCTTACAAATTCTATATCCTCGTCTTTGTTTCTGTGATTGTATTCGTGTTTATCCAATGTATTATCATAAAGCTGGATTACACTTGTTGCGATATTTCCGCAGTGAGCTGCGATTCTCCTAAAATCATTCAATAAATCAGAGAACAAGAAACTAAGTTCTGCAGTACATAAACCGTCTTTAAGTCTTTGTATGTGATGGTTTTTAACTTTACGTACAATCTTTTTAATAACAGCTTCGAGCGGTTCAACTTCTCTTGCTAATTGAACATTATCGGTTTTATATGCCTCAAAAGACATTTCAAATATCTCTGATACAGCATGAACTATAACTTTAAGTTCTTCTACAGCATCAATTGATAATTTTCTTTCATCTTCTTTAAATTTTTCAGCAATTTTTAAAATGTTTGTTGCGTGGTCGCCTATTCTTTCATAATCTCCTATTATAAGTAAGAGTTGTGAAATTCTGTTATTATCCTCTTCTGAAAGTTCTTTACCCGAAAGTTTTAATAAGAAAGAATCTAATTTATCTTCATAAGTATCAATTTTAATCTCATTTTCTTTGATTTGGTCTGCTTTTTTCTGATGAAAGCTCTTGAGTAGTTTTGCTGAGTATTTAAAATTGTATTCAACCATTTCTGCCATTTTAATTGTTTGTCTGTAAGCTTCCGATACCGCAAATGTAGGCGCAAGAAGAAGTCTGTCATCAAGGAGAACTCTTCTTGTTTGTTCATTTTTATTTTCAGGTATAAATTTAATAGCAAGTTTTTCAAGAACTTTAGCAAACGGCAACAACATAATAGCTGTAAAAATATTATAAACTGTATGGAAAGCTGCAACACCAAATGGATTGATATTTGTATGCATCAAAGGTATATCTATAAGAAAGTTTACAAGAATAAAAATAGGGAAACAAATACCAACACTTATAATATTATAAATAACATGTATTCCGGCAACTCTTTTTGCGTTTGTATTTACACCGATGCTTGCCAAAATCGCAGATATACAAGTTCCCAGATTTTGACCTAAAATAATCGGAATTGCTACTTCCCAAGAAACACTTGCTGCTAACGTCAAAGCTTGCAATATACCGATAGAAGCAGAAGAGCTTTGAATAATCATCGTTATTATCATACCTATAGAAAATCCAAACAAAGGATTTTTAAATGCCAACATAGTATTTCTAAATCCCGGCATGTCTGCCAATGGTGCCATAGCTCCGGACATAAGCTGCATACCAAACATTAAGATGGCAAATCCTATAAGAATAGTACCGACATTTTTCCGTTTGTTGGTATTAGATGCCATAATTAAAATTACACCTATAAGCGCCAATATCGGAGAGAAAGATTCCGGTTTTAATAATTTGAATATAAATCCGGCACTTTCCTGTATTGCTGTTAAACTCAACATCCAAGCAGTAATTGTTGTTCCTAAATTTGCACCAATAATAACACTTACTGTTCTTGATAATGTCATTATTCCTGAGTTTACAAGACCAATAAGCATTACTGTTACAGCAGATGAAGATTGAATTATAGCAGTAATAATGGCACCCAGCATAAAGCTTTTAAACGGATTGGATGTCATCTTTTTGAGCATTTGTTCTAATTTTCCGCCGGCAACTTTCTCCAGACCGGATGACATAGTCGAAATTCCATAAAGAAAGAAAGCCAATCCGCCTAAAAGAGTAAATATTGAAAAAATATTCATAATAGCTATTCCTTATTCTTTTGTTTAGTTGGTTACAGGGTTGATTAAGATTTTTTAATTTTATCCTTTTCTTTTTTTACAACCTCTATTTACTCCCAGTGTATCATAACCAAAAAATTAATTCTATGTAAAATTCATTAATTGTATGCAAAAGTTATTTTAAAGCTAATATAAATTTAGTTAGTTTATAAACATGCAATCACCATAACTATAAAAACGGTAATTGTTTTTTATTGCCTCTTTATAAGCTTCAAAGATAAAATCTTTACCGGCAAGGGCGCTTACCAGCATTAAAAGAGTAGATTTTGGCAGATGAAAATTAGTAATCAATTTATCTACAACTTGGAATTCATAGGGAGGGTAAATAAAGAGTTCCGAAGCTGACTTACATTCTTTAATGCATCCGAATTGCTTAAATGCTGTTTCTAAAGTTCTAACTGTAGTCGTTCCGACTGCTATCAGCTTTTTATTTTCAGCTTTTGCATTGTTAATTAATTCTGCTGTTTCTTTTGAAATTTCAAAACTTTCTGAATCCATTTTATGGTCTAATACATTTTCGCATTTTACAGGACGAAATGTTCCAATTCCTACGTTTAAAGTTACATATCCTATTTTTACACCCTTTTGTTCAAGCTTTTTTAAAATATCTTGAGTAAAATGAAGTCCTGCTGTAGGAGCTGCAACAGAGCCTTCATCTTTTGCGTAAACTGTTTGATACCTTTCAAAATCAAGTTTTTTCAATTCTTCATTTGTCATTTTTCTTTCTATATAAGGCGGAAGTGGAATATTACCTACTTTATGCAGAATATCTAAAATATTGCCCTGATAAAGCATTTTTACTCTCCACTTTCCATCATCTTCAAGAGGGTAAAGAATTTCTACAGAAAGTTCTTCCGATATTTTTACAATTGTTCCGGATTTTACCCTTTTTGACGGTTTTATTAAAACTTCCCACTCGTGATTTTCTTTTTCTTTCAGCAAAAAGACTTCTATTTTTGCACCTGTATCTTTGTAACCGTACAAACGTGCAGGAATTACTTTTGTATTGTTTAAAATTAGGATATGTTCATCATCTATCAAGTCTACAATGTCATAAAAATGCTTGTGAGATAGAGTGTGACTTTCTCTGTTTAACACAAGCATTTTTGAGTTTTCGCGCTTATCACTTGGAGTTTGCGCAATTAAATTTTCCGGCAAAGTATAATCAAATTCTGAAACTAACATATCTTAATTGTACTACAAACAGAATCATAGATTTTTTATTCTATTTTTTTACCATTAAAGTATAAATCAGTTCTACTGTTTCTATAGTCATAGTGGGGTCCGTTTTGGTCGGTTTCCAGAATATATTGTTCAGCTTGTTGCTGTTCGCCGTCTTTAAATGTTCTTGTTTTTTTATCGACGGTAACATCAAGTTCTTTTGTATTTTTATCCTTTGCCATGCCGGAACGTATACTATTTCCGCCGGAACCGTTTTTATCAACAACATCCGCAATATTTTTATTTCGCTTTAATCTTGTATTATTATCAACTATGATTTCCGGAGTTTTTTGGTCTCCTATAATATCACCGACAAATGCTTTCATGTATTCGTTAACGTCAAAACCTTGAACATCTTTGAATACTCTGTTTAAAGCAGTTTTAATTCTTTTAAGTTCTGCTTCTCTTTCGGATTTATTTGAAGAACGCAGTTTTGCTAGGTCTGCGCCTACTTTGAATGACAATTCGGTTAATTTTTTCAGATTTTCAAGAGTATAATTGTTATTATTTACACCTTGAATAACTTTCATCATTCTTACTCTATCGCCGGACTTCTTAACATATTTGTCCAAATCATCGTACTGTTTAGCCAAAGAATCCCAGCGAACACCTTTAGTGTACTCACCTGTATAGCCGCTAATTCTTTCTTGTGCTGTAAAGTAAGTATCTTCAGGAATTGGTCTGTCTTGAACTTTTGTTTTTGGTGTTTCAACTTTTGTTTCTGTCGGTTTTTCAACTTTTTTAGGTTCAAGTGTAGGTTCATGTTCTTTTTGCCATTTTATGATACCAATTTCAAGTTCTCTGGCATTTAACATACTTCTGCCACCGGCAAGTTCATTTATGAATGTTTGATATGCAACTCTATCCCAAGTTCCGTCTTCTTTTTCAAATAACTTAGCAATTTGTAACAGAGCATCTTTTAATTTGGGAGTTGCTGCTATTCTCTCTTTAGAAAGTCTTGCAGCATAATGTGCTAAATCTTCCTCTTCTATTATAGTATTTGTTAAATCGATATCAGTATTTTTAAGTCCTTTTAAACATTCCTTAAGTAGATTTAAACCAAAACCAATTGCAGTACCCCATAAGAAAGCTTGTAGTTTTTTAGTAGTTGATGCTTTACCTTTATCATCAACTACAGCTTCAGCAGGTTTATCTGTAACAATTTGACCTTTTTCGTCGATTACAGCATTTGCTTCAAATGGTATTCCTGTATCTGTTTTTAGGTCAAAATTATCGCCTAAAATTTCTGAAACTTTTCTAATATCTTCATATGCTTCATCAGACGGAATATTTAACCATAAGTGCCAAAAACCGTCACTGCCTTTTTGGATACCGTATGCATCATCAGGCAAGTTGAGAGATGCCAATTGTTGGTCAAGTTGAGAGTATATATCATATTCATTGATTGAAGAATCAACATCAATCTTTTCACCGTTTACTTTAACGTTAATTCTCCAGTTGAGTGACAAATTAACACCGTTATTAGGATTAATAGTTCCAAGACTCTTTGACATACCAAGGAGAGCGGCTGTTATTTTATCTATATTTGTTTCAGCATGTGCTTTAGGGTCAGTTACGTGAGTAATAGCTTGTTCTACATGTATTAGAGGGTCACCTTGTGCTGCACCAACAATTAAAGCAGTAGCTGCGGTTGAAGCTACGTCACTTACTGTATCTATTGCCGCTTTTCCCACAGTTCTGAGAAAATATCCGACAGTCCATTTATCTCTTTCAAAGCCGCACATATCGATTAAGTGGCATGTATCTTCATACGAGATAGTTATGCCTTCTTGTATTATTTTAGTGTTATCATCAGGGTCATATACTGTTGTTGCAGTGTATATGTCACGTATAACATTTGTGATTTCAGCATATGAACTTTCTTTATCGGAATCATAATTCGCTTTCATATCAGCGGGGCTTATTGCTCTTTTAATAATGTCTGATACTCTTGATAAATTATAAAGCGGATTACCATTTTTATCCGTCATTGGTTTTCCCTGAGCATCAACTGCTTGAGTAATTACAGGATTATAAGATATAGGATTACCGTTTTTATCTTTTAGAGGTTGACCATCTTGTCCCAGTACATATCCGCTTTTTGAAAGTTGATTGAACTTCAAGTCAGCATTTTTACCTTTAAATGCACCTTTATAAAAATCGTCTCTTGAGTAAGCTTTTACTTTATTATTTTCTACTCTGTTATAAGCAGCAACAGCTTTTCTCAAATCTTTGTATCTGGAATTTTCACCTTCAATTCTTTGCTTAAATGACATTTCTCCGCGCAAATTCTTGTGCATAATTCGGTTGGTATATTTGTCTTGGTGTATTAATTTTTCCGCTTCATCTTCTATTTGTTTGCTTGTTGTGAGGTGAGTTTTTCCGCGTTGAGCCCAAACAGCATCATAGATTTCTTTTCTGGCATCTTCTAAAATTACATTATCTTCCAAACTGTCAACTATACCTTTGTGGTCATATTCTTTAACTTTTCCGTTAAATCTATCAACATAATCAGGCTTTTTATATGTTGAATAGTATGAACCTTGAAATTTTTTATCAGCTTTAATTGCATTATAAGCTTCTTCTCTTGATTTACCATGTTGCCTTAAGGTTTGATACTCCCAATTTACTTTTTGTTGTTCTTTTGCTTTTTGGTGAGATTCCGCAAGCAGAGCAAATGATTTTAGAACAGATGTTCTGAATTCTGAAAACTCATCTTTTGGCATTTTTGATAAGACATTATTTTGAACGTAATCATAAATAGCCTCTACCTGATGTCTGGAATTGTATTTTACATTATTCATTGCATTAGCTACATTTTTAACTTCTGCAGCAAGTTTTTTGTAATATTCTTGGTTTACAACAATATTTGTATCATTGCTATAATATTGTACAAAAGCATCTGCAATGCCATTCCAATCAATAACATCTTTTAAGGTTCCGTTATTATTTGTATAAAATCTTGAACCCTCTTGTAATATACTTGCGGCAATTTCCTTTTCGGCAGCATTATTAGCTCTTTTTTCGGACTTTCTAGACGGAGAAGTTTTTTGAGCATTAGTATTAGATAATTCTAATTGAAAAATAGCATTAATATCTTTCATATCTGCGCCATTAGCAGCAAAGAATGCTTTTATTTCTTCATCAGTTTTATGATCTGCTCTGGCAAGTCTTATAAATGCCTGCTTTTCAAAAACAGAACCTAAATTTAATATGCCGTCGCCTTTTGTTTTTTCTGCGTCGCTTTCACGATCAGCTTCATCAGCTCCTTTCGCATACTTTTTCCAATTATCATCCATAGAATTTATATCTATACCGCTCATATATTGCTCCTTGTTTATTTATAATCAAAGGGTATCCGGTGCGCCATTTTGGCGCACCATTACTCTTTTATTTTCACTTTATCCTAAAGCTATTGCGCTCTATGGATAAACTTTTTACCGTCTCTAATATATACCGTGCCGTCTTGAAGAGGTCCATTAACCGGACGACCGCTCAAATCATAAACTTGAGAGTTTTTGTTTTCAATTGTCGGAGATTCTACTCCCTCAACATCTTCTAAACCAAGTACACTGCGTAAATCACGTCTTGCACCAAGTAAATCTGATAAGTCGTTGTTTACACCCTCATTGACTTTAGTATTAACTTTATCTACAAACTCACATAAGATTTCGCGCAATCTGTCTTCGTCAATACATTTGCAATCACAGTTATGAAGTTTTGAAACGATGTCTTTGATATCATCAACAACGGTTCGAACACCGTCAACTTTGCCCTCTAAACGGCTTAAGCCTTCAAGAATACCGGTTAATGTTAATTTAATTGCTTCTTGGTTGTTTAATACATTGTTTAGCTTACCACCGTTTGCTTCTGCAAGACCTCTTATTTCATTTAACAATGCTAATACTTGTGATAAATCAACTTCACCAGGTTTAATATTGGCAATTGCTTGGAATACATTTGAGAAGTTTTGAGCATTTTTTGCATCCATTTCATTAAGTTTAGCCATAAGATCGTTCAACAATGAAATAAGTGCGCTGTTATCAGGATTTCCCGGTTCAACAGTAATATTTGCAATAGCAAGTTTAATATTTTTTTCAACATTATTCATATGGTTTATAATGTTTTCTTCAGAAGCATTCATCTTGTATTCTATTGTGCTTTGTAAGTTAGCCAGCAATTGGTTAAATTGAGCGAGTTGAGCATCTAAATCGCCCTTTGTTACCATATTTGTTAATATACTGTTTAACATATTTCTTAATTGAGTATCATCATAAGCTGTTCCTGTTACGTTAATATTGTAAATAGCATTTAACACTTCTTCTTTACCTTGTCTTACAAGCTCTATTAATGTAGCACTGTTTTCTTTGGTTTCAGAAGTATCATTTTGAATAGCAAGTAACAATGATTCCATATATTCAAGTTTACGCATAATTCCGGATGTATCACCGCCATCTACTTTGATATTGCTGATTGCAGTCATAGCTTCATTGAATCTTGTTTGCTCAACTTTAGTAAACTCTTGGAACATGCCGGTTAAATTCATAATTGCACTATAGACGTCACCAATTTTCTGCAATATTTCTTTGTCATTCGCATCACAATCTTTAAGCATTTGTTTTATGTCAGTAATATCAATATTATATCGTTGAGCATATCTGTCTAATGTCTTAAATAAGGTTTCTAATTGTCCTTTCAAATATCCGCTTAATTCATCAACAGATTGTTGTAAACCGTCAATCTTTTGTCCTTGTTCATCTAATTTTTGCATAATTTGATTTAGTAATGTTTCCAAACTGCTAAAATCAACGTCTGCGGTTTTGCTGAATGCATTAATTAAGCCAACAATAAAGTTTTCAACTTTGCCACCCTCACGTGTCATCTCAGCAATAAGCATATCCACTAATTGTTGCAGAGCAGCCTCTTTGTCTTCATCACATCCGCCACATGCTTTTATTACTATGTCAATGTCAATATTGATTGTTATATTAATATTGGTATCAGTTGGCTCGTTACCAAGTCCGCCACTTCTCGCAGCCGCAGGTTTATCTGAAAGCTCTAAACCAAATGCTTCATTTAACATGTTGTTAAAGTCGGTTTTTTCAAGCCCTTCTTCTCTAACTTGTCTGCCCATTTCTGCCATGAACAAACTATATTCAGCAGCATTACTCCTTTGAATTTTGCCGTCTTGATTACTTTTTGTTCCAAGCTTTTCTTCAACAAATTTAACGATTTTACCAACATCTACCATAGTTAGTTTCTCCTTTCTAAGTTCTATAACTATATTTGTATATCTTTTTCAAAAAGTGTTTATCTTATCTATTTCAAATATGAGACCAAAAAATATAAATAGGAATGCAGTTACATATACTAACTATATAATTGTATATATAACACTCTATTATCTATTATATAATTTTTTTTATTTTTTTCAAGTCATGTTGAATGTTTTGTTAAAAATTGTTTTATATTTATTTCCTCTTGACTTTTTAACAGAATCTCTTATCTCAAATATTAAAAAATGTTAATTAAAAAGTGCGCAGAAAATAACAAAAAATGATAAATTTTTATTTTTTTTAAATTCTGCATGAAGTTTGTAAAACTCAAGTAGTATAAGGAGAATAAGGAAAACTAAACTAAATACATTCGATGAAGATTGCAAGATTTTTTTATTTTTCTTAATATTAAAACCATTTTATTTTTCTGAATTTGCCTGTTTTAAGTGTTTAGGGTAATATAAGAATATGAAGACTAAGGGGAAAATTGTTGTCGTCGATGATGAAAAGATGGTTACTTCTGCTTTTAAAACTCTTTTAAAAGTAGAAGGATTTGATGATGCGCATTTTTTTAATTCCCCAAAAGAAGCTTTGGATTTTTTAAAAGACAACCAGCCAGATTTAGTCATTTCTGATTTTCTGATGCCGGAGATGAACGGTTTAGAGTTCTTAAACGAAGTAAAAAAAATTTATCCTGAAGTAAGTAAAATTCTCTTAACAGGATATGCGGATAAAGAGAATGCGATTAAAGCAATAAATGAAGTCGGTCTTTATCGTTATATAGAAAAACCTTGGGATAACGATGATTTGATATTAAACATCAAGAATGGCATAGAAAGAAGCTATTTATTATCAGAATTGAGAAAAAAGATAGCGGAATTAGAATCCGCAAAAAAAACTCTTGAAAAATACTCGCACAATTTGGAAGAACTTGTAGAAGAAAGAACTGCTGATTTAAAACAATCAAATGCTAAGCTTGAGGGGATTGTAAGTTATTGTGCAGACGGAATCGTAATTCTTAACGAAGATGGCATAATTGAGCAGGTCAATCCGGCTTGCGAAACTCTAATTGGTCACATTAGTTCTAAACTTATAAATTTATCTATTGATAATTTTTTGTTTTGCAAAAAAACCTTTATTTCAAAAGAATTGCACAAGCTTGATGAAAGCGAACTTTTATTGAGAGATTTTTGGGTAAAGAATCCTTTTACAAACTCTGAAACTCCTGTAGAAATAAGTTTTGCCAGAATAAATCCGGATGACAAATATAAAAGATTTGTAGGGGTTATAAGGGATGTTACCGAGCAAAAAAAATCTGATAAATTACGAGATGATTTTATTGCAACACTTACTCACGATTTAAGAACTCCGCTTCTTGCTGCGATTCAAACGCTTAAGTTTTTCTTGGACGGAACTTTAGGTGAAATTACTGAGCAGCAAAAGTTATTGATTTCTACACTGTATAAAAGTAACGAAGATTTGTTAGGTTTAGTTAATGCCCTTTTAGAAGTTTATAAATATGATGCAGACAAACTTGAATTAACAAAAACAAATTTCAATATTTATGACCTTGTAAAACAAGTATATGATGAACTTTTACCTCTTTCCAAAGCTAAAAATATAGATTTTATAATTGATACAGACGTTAAAGATATAGATATTTGTGCAGACAGAAGTGAATTAAGACGTGTTATCTGCAATTTATGCGGAAATGCAATAAGTTATACTCAAGAAAATGGGAAAGTCGTTATTATGCTAAAAATTGAAGGTAATGACCTGATATTTTCCGTATCAGATAACGGTTCGGGTATTCCTCAGGAAGATATTCCGAATATGTTCCAGAGATTTTCGCAAGGAACGAGCAAAAAACGTTCTACCGGTACCGGTCTTGGTTTATATCTATCAAGGCAAATTATAGAATCACACGGCGGAAAAATTTGGCTTGAAAGTGTTTTGAACAAAGGAAGTGAATTTTCATTTTTATTGACTGATGTTGTAAAACAAAAAGAGGAAAGTTTATTATGATAAAAGTGCTTTTAGTAGAGGATCATGTACTCACGAGGATGGGACTTTCAATGTTATTAGGTAAAGCTGACGGTATAGAATTACTATCAGAAGCAGGTGACGGAATTGAGGGTATAAAAAAAGCAAGAGAACTTTCTCCTGATGTAATACTTATGGACATTGGGCTTCCTAATATTGATGGAATAGAAGCAACACAAAGAATAAAGGATTTTAATCCTGATGTTAAGATTCTTATATTTACGTCCAGAGATAGTGAAAATGATGTATTTGAGTCATTTAAAGCCGGAGCAGACGGATATATAATGAAAGGAGCAACTCCGGAACAAACAATTTCGGCTATAAAATCTGTTTATCAAGGAATCGGATGGATTGATCCGAGCATTGCCAAAATGGTATTTTCAAATATTCAAAAACCATCAACTCAAGTTATTTCTGAGCCGGAACAAGTAAAAAAATCCGGTAACAACGTATATGGACTTACGGAACGAGAGCTTGATGTATTGGAACTGATGGTAGAAGGACTTACAAATCCTCAAATAGCAGACAAACTTATTATCACAAGAGCTACAGCAAAAGCACACGTTCATAGCATATTACAAAAACTTTGCGCATCATCAAGAACTCAAGCCACTGTAATGGCGATGAAAGAAGGATTAGTGTAATGATATACGCAAATTGTGCAGACATGCCTGCAAATATTGATAGTACGTATATCTGTTTTTTAAAAAAACGTAAAAATAATTCGCTTCAACTTAAGTCTCCTAAACAACAAAAAAAAGAACAAGAAAGAATTAAATACGAAAAGAGCAAACTTCCAGAATCCGGTTATATGACATTGGAGGAGTATGAGGAGAAGTCTAGAGCTAAAACAAGAAAAGAAATAGCAGAAGAAGTTCTCGATAAACCGGATTTACCAAAGGATAAAAGTTATATTTACGTACCACAGCATATTTATAAGCTGGTAAGATATAACGAGCCTGTGGGAAGTCCTGAATTGAATATCCCGCGTAGATTGTTTTACGATAGGCAGGTTAATGCACAAGGTATTGTATCCGGTGATTACAAAAAATTAGTGTATCCTGCAATTTATTATTATGCGGAATTAGACAGTGTAAGCTGTGATTTATTTGTCATTAACCTTGATGAAACAGTTAATAATCTTGAAAGAGTAAAAAAAGCTAACATTTTAAATAAAGACCCAAATCCTATTCTGTCTACTAAAACCGATACAACTAGAAAGGCTATTTTTAGGACATTAACACCGATTGATTATTCGATAGACAGCACAAAACTGCTGATTAAAGAAAAAATTGGTTCAAGACATGACGGAATTTGGAAAACAGATGTTTGGATATATGATTTTGAGACTAAAAAGGCAAAAAATTTAACTTTATTAAGAAATGCAATCTGCTATTATTGGAATAAAACAGAAAAATTAGAATTAGAAAACAAACGTTGGGATGTATATCCTATAGGTTTTGATGCAAATAATTCCAATAGAATTATAGTATGCGCTTATGCATATACGGGAGGAATACCAAAATTCCTTGGAACGTGGAGTATTGATATAAACAATGAAAATGTTAAATTAGAATCTAAAACAGGGGCAGGAATTCCGGTATCAGTAGTTGGATTTAAAATCTCTAAAGAACATGATGTTCGCCCAATGTCAGAGTTAGAGGCCGAAGCTAAACGAGAAAGTGCAGAATTAAAGAAAAAAGCAAAAGAAGAATTAAAACAGAAAAAAGCAGAAGAAAAAGAAAAGAAACAAGAATTAAAAGAAAAATTGAAAAAATTGGATGATAATTCTGATGAAACATGGAAAAATCGTTTGTTAAAATTTAAAAATCCAGAGCAAGAAGAAACGATAGAACCTGCTAACGATAAGAAAAATAATGATACAACAGAAATAACAATTCCTCAAAAAGAAGTAAAACCTTCTCAAGAAAATAATGAAAACACAATAAAAGAAGAAGTGGAAGTTAAAGAAGAAGTGGAAGATACTTCTAAAAATGAAAATGCTCAAACTGAAATAAATCAAGAGCAAGAAAAAGACGATGTAAATGAGATAAAGCCTGTCCGAGAATTTAAGCAAGAACCTGCAAAAATTGAATATCCAGATTTAGATGCCATACTGGAAAAATTCAAAAAAGATGCAGGAATTACACCGGAGCAAGAGGCAGAAAATGAGCTTTATGATTTAGATGAACTCGACAATTTAGAATAAAGGAGAATAAACATGAAAAAAACAGTAGCACTAATTGCAGTATTATCAATTATAGCAGGTGGCATGCTAACAGCAAAAGCTGCACAAACAAATGATAAGGAAAGAGGTTATATATCAATCTCAACAACAGCGAATACAGAAATTGCTCCTGATACGGCAGAACTTTCTTTTGCTGTAAAAACATATGATAATAAATCAATGCAAAAAGCATCTCTTATGAATAAGGATATTTCAGAAAAGATATACAATATTTTAAATGAACAAATTAATACAGCAAACGGTGATTATATAAAGACATCGAATTATAATGCTACACCATTATACAATTACAACGGAAATAAAAGAACACTTGATAAGTACGAAGTTTCAAATAGAGTAACCGTACATACAAAATCTCTTGACAAACTCGGTTCAATGATAGATAAAGCAACGGAAGCTGGGGCTACTAATATTGATTCACTTAATTTTTCAGTATCAAATTATGAATCACAATGCAATTCATTAATAGAAATTGCAACAAAAAAAGCTAATACCAGAGCAAGTATTGCTGCTAAAGGTGTAGGCGGAAACCTTGACGGAATAAGATCTATGGATATAAGCTGCACTGAACAGTCAAACTATTCTACTCCAAGATTTTATATGGCAAAAAATATGCTTGCTGCTACCGCTGATAGCGCAGAAGGCGCTCCTCAGTCTACATCAATTTCAAGCGGAGTAATTAAGGTTTATGCAAATATTAATGCAAGCTTTTTTGTAAAATAAAGGGGCAAATAAGACTTTACGAAGCCTCGCCAAGTGCCTCCGTTTATTGAAAAAAGAGGGGTAAATGTAACAAGACGAAGCTTTGCCAAGTGCCTCCGTTTATTGAAAAAGGAGGGGTAAATAAGACTTTACGAAGTTAAACAAGTAACTCCGTTTAGTAAAAAAGGGAATTTTTTATATAAGATGTTTAAATATATATCACCTATAGTATTGCTGATTATATCTAATGTTTTTATGACATTTGCTTGGTATGGTCATTTAAAACATAGAAGTATGCCTTTGCTAATAGTAATTCTGGTAAGTTGGGGAATTGCTTTTTTTGAATATTGTTTTCAAGTTCCTGCAAACAGAATCGGATATTCAGTATATAGTGCAGCACAGTTAAAAACAATTCAAGAAGTAATTACTCTTACTGTTTTTGCAATTTTTTCTGTTTTGTACCTAAAGGAAGAATTCCGCTGGAATTATGTAATAGGATTTATATTCATAATACTTGCGGTGTTTTTCATATTTAAAAAGTAGCTGACTATAGGTTGATATTTCTTAGAGATAGTATTTTAGCACTGCTGTAATTATGAGTTTATCCAAAATTTTGGACTTATTAATTTAGATATTCTTGCTTTATTGCGATATATTTTTGGGCTAAAGCAGTCTGAAATGCTTCTGCCATGCCACCAATAGAATTTTCACTATTCATATATTCTTCTTTAAAATCTTTCAGAAAAGTTCTCATTTCTTTCATAATTGGCTTAGAATATTTTGCATTATCACCGATAAAGTCTCTAGAAACTAAACCGCTCAGATTTTCAAATGCTTTTTGCATTTTTGCTTCTTGGTTCCACAGTACAAATTCATAGTCAGTAACGTCTTTTTCACCTTGTTCATCTTGTTCCGAAAATTCTACAGTATCCATTCCCAATTCTTTTTGTATAAAAATAAATTCTTGCTGGGAAATTTTTCCGTTACAATCGGTATCTATATCTTCAAAACGAAGAACCTCGCCATTTCTGGTAGTTAGTGCTCCAAACTGATATATACCGCTAAAGTTCATGTGGGACTCCTTTATTTACATTTCCCTTTAGTATATATATCGGCATAATTTATAAAAACTTTAGTAATTTTCTTAAAATTGTTACAATTCTTAAAGATATGAAAAATATTATTTAATAATATTTGCAGGAGTTATTTTGTCTGAACATTATCCGGATTATTGTTACCATTTTCCAAGGATGCATTTTTTGCATCGTCAATATTGACTCCGGGAATATTGCTCTGAGAAAGGTTTTTAATCTTAAATTCAGCTTTTTGAGCTTTAAACATATTTTTTAAAATTTTATCATTGATAGCTTGCGCTTTCATATTTGCAAATACTTCTCTGAGTTCATCTTCCGTAAGTCCTTCTTCGGCACGCATACAAACAACAAGTTTTTCTTTGCGGAAAGTAAAATAAGAACCAGCAATAATTCCCCATAGCAAAAATCCTTGAAAAATACCTATAGATGGGATTTGTTCAACGTAGTGAGCCAAAACATTCCAAAGTTTCATGCAGCTCCATGCCGGAAACCAACCGAAACCAGCAACAAGACAGCACCCTATAAATGCTATATATATAATTCCGCTAACACCTTTTATTTGAATTACGTTTAAACCTTTTTTCATTTCAACCCTACCATATTTAAAAATTCATCTTCACTCAATATTATAACACCTAAATCTTGAGCTTTGTCCAATTTCGAACCGGCATTTTCGCCTGCAATAACAAAAGATGTTTTCTTCGAAACAGAAGAAGATGTTTTTCCACCCTTTGACTTAATTATATCACTTGCTTCATCTCTTGTCATTGATTGTAAAGTTCCTGTTAAGACAAAAGTTTTTCCTGATAATTCATCCGTTTTAGGGGCGGGGGTAAAAGAAAAATCAAAACCGGAAGTTTTGAATTCTTCAAGCATTTGGAGATTGTGTTCATTATGGAAAAAATCATAAATATTACGTGCAATTATATCACCAACACCGTCAATTTGAGCCAATTTTTCTATGCTTGCATTTTTGAAATCATCAATAGACGGCAGTTCATTTACCAGCAATTCTGCTGTTTCTTTTCCGACATTTCTTATTGAAAGTGCAGTTATAAATTTAGAAAGCGGTTTCTTTTTAGATTCTTGAATTGCGTTATACATATTATTTGCAGATTTTTCTTTTACCAAGTCCAATTTAAGAAAATCTTCGACTGTAAGTTTATAAAAATCAATAGGAGCTTTTACAAGACCTAAGTTATAAAGCTTTTCAATCACCGATGGACCAACAGAATCAATATCCATAGCCTCTTTAGAAACCCAGTATTCAAGTTTTGCCCTTAAAACAGCCGGACATTTAGGATTTAGACAATAAAGATTAACTTCTCCTTCTACTTCTTTAATTGGTTCGCCGCAAGAAGGACAATTTTTTTGTACTTGATAAATCGGTAAATTGTTATGCTCGTCTGAATCACAAACTTTAATGACTTTAGGTATAATTTCTGCAGCTTTTTTTATTAAAACTCTATCTCCGATTCTTACATCAAGTCTTCTAATTTCATCAAAGTTATGAAGACTGGCTCTAGAAACAACACTTCCGGCAAGGTTAACAGGGTCTAAAATCGCTACAGGAGTAATAGCACCTGTTTTTCCGACACCAAGTTCTATATTCCTTAAAGTTGTTGAAATCTCTTCCGGCGGAAATTTAAAAGCCGTTGCCCACTTAGGCGCACGAGATGTAAAACCAAGTTCATTTTGATATGCTAAATTATTTACCTTAATAACAACTCCGTCGGTTGCGTAATTTAGTTCAAATCTTTTTGTTTCCCATTCTTTGCAAAAATCAATTGCGCCATCAATATTTTTCACTAGCCTAATATTTGGGTTAATTTTAAAACCTAGTTCTTTTACGTATTGAATTCCATCCCAATGTGTTTTCGGCTGCTTTTTTGCCTTTTCAATAATCGGAGTATATGTAAACATAGATAAATCACGTTTTGCAGTGATTGAACTATCCAATTGCCTTAGAGAACCTGCTGCTGCATTACGTGGATTTGCAAAAGGCTTTTCACCTTTTGACAGATTTTCTTCGTTTAGTTTCTCAAATGAAGTTTTTGGCATGTATATTTCGCCTCTCACTTCAACATCAGCATCTTCAAAGAGTTTAAGCGGAATTGCTTTTATAGTTCTTAAGTTTTGAGTAATTTCTTCGCCGATAATTCCGTTTCCGCGTGTAGCTCCGTGTACAAAAGAACCATTTTTGTACGCAAGAGCTATTGCAAGTCCGTCAATTTTAAGTTCACAAACAAGCTCAACATTATCGCCAAATTCTTTTGTAATCTTTTCATACCATTTTCTAAGTTCTTCGTAACTGTATGTATTATCTAATGAATACAAGCGATATTTATGTTTTACTTCCTTAAATCCGGAACTTATTCCGCCGACTCTCTGAGTCGGACTATCTGGTGTTATTAATTCAGGGTGCTGTTTTTCTAATTCTTCGAGCTCTTTATATAATTTATCGTACTCAAAGTCACTAATAAGCGGATTATCAAGCACATAATAGTTGTATGAATATTTATTTAACTCATCTCTTAAAAAAGCAATTTGTTCTTGTATCATATAACACTCCTCTTATTAGCATGATATTTATTTTACCACATAAAATATTTTAGAAAGGCAATAAGGCATTAGGATAGTGGAGATTTTCGAGCATGGAGCAAATCCTGCTTAGAAAAACCAAGACAGCGGATTGTATTCTGGTGAACAATTATTACATTTGATTAAATGTATGACAAGTTTTTAATTAGCTGGATTCTTCGGTTGCGGGAGCGGGAGTTGCGCAGCAACTCATTCCCGCACACACGCCCTCAGAAAGACAACACTTTTTTTCTTAGGTGTAGTGTGTGGTAAATTTAAATTTACGAGCTTTTAATTATTTGCAAAACAATATAACAGCACAACAATACATAGAAAAATAATGATATGATTTATCATCAGATAATACACCTTTTACTATATAGCCATGCCGGTAATTTCAGTATATGCAGCCAGAATTCTGTTTCTGACTTGTATTGCCATTTGCATACTTAATTCCGCTTTTTCAGCTGCTATCATTGCATCGTGTATACTTGTCGGACCACCCATAGCGATATCTTCTTGCATTCTACTTGCTTCAATTTTTATATCGTTTACAGCATTAATACTATCAGAAAATGCTGAACCCAGTTTATCCGCAAAATTCCCTAAACCTGTCGGGTCATTTTTATCATGTACAGGATAGTTCTTTGAAGCATTCTCAAGAGCAGCTTCAAACTCTGTCGGAGCGGAATCATCAAATTTAAAAGATGAATTATTTTTTAAAAAATTATTATAGTTATCGACTGCATCAAAAGAAAATGTTCTGTCAATATTTGTTGATATTCCTGTTGAAAATTCCATTTTTTTCTCCTTTTAATAATTTTTCATTTTCAATTGACTAGATATTCATTGCAGCTTGCATCATTGTTTTAACGTTTTCCGCTACTGTTGCGTTTGCTTGATATGCTTTAGATGCAGATATCATGCCTACCATTTCTTCTACAACGTTAATATTTGGTAAATCAACATAACCATCTTCATCAGCATCAGGGTGTGAAGGGTCATAAACCGTTTTTACACCGTTTTCAGAATCGTAAATTTCATCAACCTCGACTCCACCCGTTAACAAGCCATGATTAAGTGCTATATTTGCATTTATATGCAAATTGCCTGTTCTCGGGTCAAATTGAGCATCCGGACTGTTGCTATGAAAATTAGAAAACCCTCTATTTAACTGGTCTTCATATATTGTTCTAAATGTTACATCCTTTTTTATGTAAACTCCTTTTGAACCGTCAGGTCTGCGGGTGGTATTTACGTTAGCAATATTACTTGCTATCGTATCCATTTTAACTCTTTGAGCACTCATACCAGAACCTGCTATATCAAATATATTAAAACTCATATTTCCTCCGCATCTTTTTTAAGTGATTTAGTGGCTTCACTTCGTAACCTCGTCACTTTATTACTGTCCTCTGATTACTTCGCTTAGTCCTGTGAAGTTTCTTCTTTCTAGATTAGAAAGTACCATATATTTTGTACCGGTTTTTGACAAATCCATCATTTCACGTTCTAATTCAACATTATTTCCGTGATGGTCTGTTCCGCTATATATATCTGTAACCAATTGAGGCTTGAATTGATCATAGATATTTGACTTTAAATAAGCCTTTTCTTGAAGAGTCGGGATTCTGTATTTATGAATTTCACCAGTAAACACATCCAAAACAGGAGGTTTATACTCAATGCTGTTTTGCCCTTTTATATAATCTTTTAAGTCTGCTTTTTCTTGAATTTCAGCAAGTTGGCTTTCAAAAGCAACTTCTTTTCTTTGAAATCCGGGTGTCATAACGTTTGCAATATTTGAAGCAATAGCATGCTGGCGGTCAATTAAACCGTCCATCGCAAGCTTAGTGATATTCATTGTTCTGTTTGTTATTAAGTCCATATAATAAAAGTGAATAAGTGAATAAGTGAATAAGTAAATAAGTGATTTTAAAATCTTATTAACTTATTAACTTTGCTCTTATTAACTAATTCACGTTACCTCCTTTTTATTTAATACTACTTATTTTAACCACAAACTCGACTTCTTCATCTGTATTTACCTCAAGTTCAAGTTTGCCATACATTTCTCCAATAGATTTTTTACAAATTATTAAACCAAGTCCATTTCCGGAAGATTTTGTTGTATAACCATCTTTGAATATGTTTTGCGGTTCATCTATTTTGCCTGCATTATTGGAAATTCTGATTAATACAAAATCACCATCTTCTTCTGTCTTGATTCTTATAAATTTACCTTCTTTGTTGTCATCAAGATTAAAAGCTTCACTTGCATTTTTTACAAGATTGATTATTGCTGCATTAAATCGGTTTTCATCTACCGGAATTTTTACATTTACTTCATTTTCCAACAAAAATTCAATATTTTTACCTTCGTAGTATACCTTTGTCAAATCTGCCACATATGATATTAATTCTTTTAACTTACAAGGTTTAATTACTGCTTTTTCTGTAGATTTAAGTGAAATTAAAGAATTCCCTGCCATTTTAATAGCTCTTGTCATATTTTTCAAGGCATTAGACACATTATCGTCCTTTATACCGCCTTTTGCACAAGCTTTTCTTATGATTTCAGTATACAAATCACAAATTGAAAGCTGGTTCCTAATTTCGTGAGCTATCATTCTGGTGTTTTGGCTGACTTCTTCCTCTTTCTTTTGTGTCTCAACTTGTGCAAAACCAATAACCGCATCTTTAGTTACTTCGTCCATATTTTCTATAAGAGTTCTTATTGAACGATTTAATAGCGGGTTGTCACGTCTGTCCGGCTTAAACCGTTCTTGAAATTCTTTAATATTGATGCTGCTATTCCTGTTAATTATTTCCAACACTTCATTTTGAAGTTTTGAATTATAGACAGTATAGTATCTGACAAAGTTTTTATTATCCGTTTTGCTGTCCCAAACGATTATTGCTACAAATCTGTGAGTAAGTACACATAAAAATTCAGTATTTGCCCAAACTTTTTCAATCAAATTTTCACTGTCATCAGTGTAATCGTAAGCAGGTATTGATGAAAATTCAAGTCTCTTTAGTAAGCCGGAAATAAAAGACTTATTCTCAATCCTATGCAAAACAACTCCATCTTCCGGATTACTCACCAAAGGTTCTAAAGCAGCTCTAATCATACAATTTAGTGCTGATTTAGATATAATTTGATTCTCCTGAGATTCAATAAGTTGTTTTAAATAGTTTTGCTGCCTTACAATTTTTTTCATTGCTTTTTCCTGTTAACTCAATACCTATGTGCCTTATCTATACTGCAATTTTATTCTTGGTTAAAAAACCGTTGTTAATAGCATATAATACTGCTTGCGTTCTATCATTTACTTGAAGTTTTTGGAAAATGTTATTAACATGTGTTTTTACGGTAGTTTCAGAGATAAATAACTTGCTTGCAACACCTTTGTATGTAATTCCTTGAGTTAATAACTCCAAAACCTCTTCTTCTCTTTGAGTTAAAGCATCAAGCAGATTTTCTTCCTCAATTCCGCTTTCTTTTCTTTCTGTTTCTTCTCTGAATGACTGTTGAAAGTATTCAAAAAATCTTGAAGATAGTGCAAGCGGAAGATATATTTTTCCATTCAATACTTCTTCAATTGCGTAAATAAGTTGAGCTGATGCCATAGTTTTCAAAACATACCCTCTTGCACCAATCTTCATTGCTCTAAAAATCAAGTCTGCATCATCATATCCGGATAATGCTAAGACTTTTGTCCCTAAATTTAATTTTGAAATATCTTTAATACCTTGTAATCCGTCTTTTTCAGGCATGTTCATATCTAATAAAACAATATCCGGTTGATATTTTTTAATTAGATTTATACCGACTGTAACACTTGTAGCAATTCCAACTACATCAAACGTTCCCTCAATAGTTAAAAGCTCTCTGATACCATTTAGATGATCATAATTGTCATCAATTAGTAGAATTCTTGATTTCTTCTTAAATTCGCGTCTCATACTCTCTCCCCTTTAATTCTCCATCCACCATTTATATTACCTGCATATAGAGGATATTTTCATCGATATAGGGGTTAATTTTACTGTATTTAGCCTAGATATAAAGATATAGACCATAAGGTCTATAAATAACAAATTATCCATATTATTACTTAATTTTGTAATCATTTTTCAATTCAAATAAAAAGTCTAGTACGAATGTATGTTTCTAATACTTTTGCGGTAGACTTTTTAGCTGAATAATAAAAAAAACTAAAGCATTTAAGCAACAAATCGGTCTTAAGTAATTGAGATTGCGTGACTAAATGAAAAATGGTCATTTCCCTATTTGTCCTGCAGTCTCAATTAAAGGTGAGTATGCTTTACACTAAACTATATTTATTGAAGTTTAATTTTTTTCCAATCAACATCATTCATAAATTGATTCATTACAGTTCCTTGTGCTTGCTGGGTTGTTTGTGCCTCAGGCGGCAATACTGCGTTATCTCGTTTATTTTTGTCGGCAATAGGATTATTAGGGTGAGTTTTGTTGTATTCTTCTACTTTTGTTTGTTTTTCTGTTTCGGATAATTGCATAAATTCTTGAACAGAATTAATGACACCTGCTGCTATAAGTTTTTGAGCAACCTCAAGTTCTTCCTTATCCGGTTTTTGAGTTTTTGCTGCTTGATTTACACCATTTACTCCATTTAAAGAATCAATACCCATATTTTCTCCTTTTTATTCACTATAAATATAAAGTAAAAAAATAAAAGTAAATTTCAGCCAAATAAAATAATGTTACGTTTCTTTACATTCTGAATTTAAATGTAGAAGTAATTTTATAAATACTTTTTTTATAATTTAGTTTGTCATAGAATAAAATAAACAATTAAAATTGCGAAAGGATTTTCATGATAATCAAATTGACTCATGCACAAATCATAGGAGCATTTATATCCTATTTAATCGGGGTTTTTATAGTTCCTCTTGTGATAGAGTTTTCTCAAAAAGAAGGGCTTGTAGATTTACCAAATGAAAGAAAGATTCATAAATTACCAATCTCAAGGCTTGGAGGTATTGCAATTTGGTCAAGTGCGATGCTTACATTTTTGGTGCTTGTTTTGTTAAGCTATTATCCATACGGCAGCCTTTTATCAGGAATTCTTCTCGGTGGTTCATTAATGTTTTTGTTAGGGCTTGTGGATGATATTTATAATTTGAATGCGAAATTCAAGTTGGTAATACAGCTTATGGTTGCGACTATAGTTTATCTGTTGGGAGTTCAGATAGATACAATTTTTACTCCATTCAATGGCGGAATTTTACATTTGGGAATATTAGCATACCCTATAACCGTTTTATGGATAGTTGGAATATCAAATGCAGTTAATTTTATTGACGGTGTTGATGGATTAGCCGGTTCAGTAATAACAGTTAGTTCCATAGCACTGGCCCTAATATCTGTTGCGATGACTCCTGCTCAGCCGATAACAGCTCTAATAGCTTTTATACTTGCAGGATCTATGCTTGCATTTTTAACTTTCAATTTTAATCCGGCAAAAATATTTATGGGAGATTCGGGAGCTTTATTTTCGGGATTTTTACTCGCAACTTTATCAATTGCAGGAGTTATGAAAGGTGCTGCTCTTGCAGTTTTGCTGCCATTCTTAGTTTTAGCGGTACCGATAATTGATATAACTTTTTCAAGTATAAGAAGAATTATGAAAGGCAAATCACCGTTCGTTGCTGATGCGGAACATATTCATCACAAACTTTTGAAAGCAGGGTTATCTCAAAAGAAAACTGTTGCAGTTCTTACTTTTATCGCCATTGTAGGTGGAGCGCTCGCAACTTATTTCACCGGAACTTTAAAAAATTATTTTATTTACATTGCGGTTTTAATCTTTATTATGCTTGTTCTGAGTTTTATAAGCCTCAAAACAAAACCTCAAGCAATTGAACCGCATGAAGAATAATGGTTCGTAATTGAACTAAAATTTTTATACGGTATATATTCAATATTATGTTCTTTTGCATATTTTGCCAATCTGGATTTAGCAAAAAGTACATCTGCTTTATCAGCAACGCAATAATCAGAAACTCCGTCACCAATATAACAGATTTTTGAATATTTATTTCTTAAGTTTTCAAGAATCTTGCACTTGCAAGTTCCGGCATTATTTTTGCACTCAGTGTTATCATTTGGAAATGTAATAACAAATTTACCATTAACAAATTCTCCGTGATTCGATACAATTTTTATATTTTCTAAGCCGTATTTATACAAAATTCTATCTATAAAATAATCAATTCCGTCACTTACAATATAAAAATCTATGTTGTTATGTTTAATTCGATTGTAAAATTCGATAAAATATTCATCAATTTTCAATATTTTTACAAATTCATCTATTAATTGTTCTGATAAGTTAGGGATAAGTTTAAATTCTTCAATTAAACATTCTTTAGAATTTATTTTTCCCTCTGCCCATTCTTGTTCAATTTTTTCCCAATCACCTACAGCATACATTTGGATAAATGTATACAGTCCGTCGCGTTCGGTTATTGTTCCGTCAAAATCACTTACTATGCATAAATTATTATTCATTATATTTTATCCGAAAATATGTATTAATTACATTTCTAAATTAATTTGTGAGAATTGAATAATTTTATTTTTGCCTCTATGTTTAGCATTGTAAAGTGCATGTTCTGCGTAACGAATCACTGTATTTGCATCTTCATCAACATCTTTCATGCAAGGGTAAGTTGAGATTCCGCCTGAAATTGTGACTCTATGAGCTTCTTCTTCGCCTGCCGGAATAAATTCCATTTTTTCCACTTCTCTTCTGAATCTTTCAGCAAACAAAAATGCGTTTTCTTCTGAAGTATTCGGAAGCACAAGTAAAAATTCTTCATCGCCATATCGGGTAACAATATCTTCTTTTCTCGCCATTGCACTAAGTTTATTGGCAATATTTCTTAATAGAATATCACCCCATTCATAACCGTACATATCGTTTACGACCTTAAAGAAATCCAAATCAAATAAAATACAAGATAATTTTGTTCCGTATCGTCTTGAACGAGAGATTTCCTCTTCTAAACGTTCTTGAAGATATTTTCTGTTATGTAATTCTGTTAATTCATCGGTTGTTGAAACCATTTCTACTTTGTCTTTATACTCTTTTATTTTGAGAAGAGTTTTTGCCCGAACAATAAATTCGTCAATATTGCCAATAGGATTACGAATAAAATCATATCCTTCAGCTCTAACCGTTACATCTGTTCTTGTATTCCCAAAAAATAAGATTGGACATGGAAATTTATTTGTCATAAGAACATCGCGGACTTTGTCAATATCTTCTACAATAATTAATGACGGATTAAAATTCGCATAGTCTTTTATTTGGTCAATAGATACTGTTTTTACTTCTGCTTCATTGATATTCTCAAGTGCTGATTGCAACTCTGCAATAGGTTTTGTTGCATAGATAATAATATTACTCATAAAACTTCCTCTTTATATAAACTAACTCTTATGGTATAAGTATATCAAATTTAAAAATAAAACTCAATAAAAATAACATATTACTACTCTATTTGGAGTAAATATTGCAGTATTTCATAAAAATTGAGATTCTGTTAAAGTTTAAAAACAAATTGTCTATATATAAAATACAAGAATGGAACACGTTATGCAGAAAAAAAGCAAAATTATCATAGATGGAGAATATATGGGTAATAATGTTTTAATAAACGGTATGTTTAGAACAATATGCGCTATTTCTCCTATGATAATGCGCTATTTTATAGGTGTAATTAATAATATTAAAGAATTACAAAATGCTGTTAGCATAACCAATTTCAATTGCAGTTCAAATAGCATAAATATCAATTTTAAAAATGATATTTTATCAGGTAGCGTTTGTTTATTGTTTAAAATGGTAAACAATCAGCCGGAACTTTCAGACTACCAAATTGTTCTCAATAATAACGAATATGACTTAAACAAAAAAATAGATAAAGAGAGTGAAAATAAAGGCAAAATAGTTGAAGATGTACATCCAGAAATCGATGATGCAAATAACATAAGCTGTGATATACCACAACGTAATTGTGATAGTGCGAATTCTCTTCAGAATTACGGAGAAAAAGCAAACAGTTATATATTCAATACACCGGAACATTTAATAAGCAATCCTATCAAAAAAAATCCGCCTAAAGCACAAAATGACAATCCGACTAAAAATATTAAGATGACAATTACACAAAATACTGCTAAAACTCAAAGTCCACAAAAAATAAAACCCCAAAAAACACAAAAAACTTCAAATAATATTGTTATGCAAAAACGAATGATGACACTGGAGGAATATAGAGCAGTACAAAAGAGAACAGTTGAAGCAAAGGAAAAATTTAACAAACAAAAAATGCACATTGTGGGAAGTCATGAACATATAAATGCTCGTGCGCTTATTAATGGTGTATTTGTTGCCGGTAATAAAGTTTATAAATGGGGAGATACAAAAGTTCTTGAAAAATAATTCCGAATTTATTATTCACCTATATTTTTGTCAGGAAGTTTAAATGTACCTACAAGTGTTTTATATTGAGGATCTTTGTACATAAAAATGTCTATATAATATTTGTCAAGTTCTCGTTTAGTATAAATATTTTTGCCCATTTCGATTTCAATATTTTTTAATTCTCCGCCATTTGAGAAAAACGGATTATTTTTATTAATATTCTTTAATACGATTTTTTCTTTCTCTTTATTACCTTGTCTTAATATGAATTCAGTTGTCATTTTATATATAGTGTTTGCTGAATTATTCCTAAATCTAAAATTTGCATTTAACCTATATTTAAATAATGTTTTCTTTATTTCAAAAGAATCTAAAAAGATATCAATGTCATCTTTGTACACAACTTTGTTATTAACAAATAACTCCAATGAATGAACTTTATACCTGTAGTATTTAGCTTTAGTTCCGTTACCTTTAATATCTTCTATATTTGCAGCTTTCATCAAAGCTCTGGAATAAACATTGTAATCTATATTTTGAGGAATCTGTTTTGTTAATTTTTCAAAGTATTCTACGGATTTTATCGGATCTAAATCTGCATAAACAATTGCAAGTCTGTATTTTATATCGTCATTATTCGGATCATATTTGAGAGCTTTTTTTAAGAATCTTACTGCATCAGAATTGTATCCATACTTAATGATTACTGTAGCAGCTTCTCTATATGAATCTATTAATCTTTGTTTAATCGATTTTAATACAATCTTGTCTTGTTTTTTTAGTCTTGAATAATAGTACATTGCTTTTTCATAGTTCGATGCAGCTTTTAAAAATTTATTTTCTGAATAATATTTGTCACCCAATACAATATAAGAGCGAGTTTTTACAAGAATTAAGTTTAAATTATTTGAGTCATGTATTTGAGAAATTAATTTTTCAGCATCATCAACTTTATCTTGTGCAATATATACTACTATGAGTCTGTAGTATGGAGTATAAATTTTATCTTTTACTTTTTGCAAAGCAAGATGATATGCATATTCTGCTTTTTGATATTCTCCTGCCGTTTCATAAAGTTGTCCGACTTTCATACAAATAGCATAATTTTTACCATTTAATGATTTTATAAAATCAGTTTTAGAAACAATCTGTTGTGCAATTTGCCTTTCTATAATAGATTTTTCTTCTTTATTTTCGTACAAATTCTTTATCATTTCACTTCTTGCGTGAAATGATAAAAGGACAGCAATTAGAGTTCCAACTAAAAATGCTATACAAGCAGTCCTCATGTATGCTAATAACTCTTTTTTTAATTCTTCTTTTTTATCAACTCTGTTTTTTTTCTTTTCTTTAATCATTCATTTCCTGTAATGATATAGAATCACTATCTGCCATATTACTTAAATCTTTATAAATTTCATTAATCATTTTCTTATTGCACAATTCAAATGATGTTGTAATTTTAGATTTTTGAATATTTTCAATAAGTTTTTTTGAGGTGAAATCTCTCATATCATCAACTTTTGAAGTTATGTATTCATATATTTTTTTAACATCTTCATTATCACAATAGATAATAATTTTAAATCTTTTTGCTTGTTTAGCGCTTGTTGGCAATATTTGCTTTTCAAAAATTCTTATAAGAGTTAATACTGCTACACTTATTACAGTCGATACAATTGCAACATCAAACATCCCGGCACCACAAGCCATACCAATGCTTGCTGCAATCCATAATGTAGCTGCCGTAGTAAGTCCAAATACCATAGGACCATTTCTAAGAACCGTACCTGCACCTATAAAACCTATACCTGTAACTATTTGTGCTGCAATTCTGGCTGTGTCTCTAACTCCTGTGGCTTGACTGACAATAACGTTATCTCCGTCCGCAAATGTTGGAAATCCGTATATTGAGAGTAAAGTAAAAACACAAGCCCCCAAACATACCAAAATATGTGTCCTAAGACCTGCATATTTATTTGTGAGTTCTCTTTCCAATCCTAATGCAAATCCCATAATTAAAGCAGCAAATAATCTTATTATAAAATCCGGATTAAACAATTCCATAAGCATTCTCTCCCTTAAATTAATAATACAATATCTGCCTACAAAATACAACTTGGCAAAAGATATTAAAGAGTTAGTTTTTGATATATTAATTTTTTTTTTAAACGTAAATGTGTTGTTAAATACTACTTTTAGTGTAGTTACAAATTAATTGAATTTTGTATAATTTTTGTATGGATACCCAATTAAAAAGTATAAAAGAACAATTAGAAGAAAGAGAATATAATTTCTTAAGTCCCTATGCAACAAAATGTAAGGAATCTAAAGGCAGAAAAAGACCGCGAGAAGATAAGTTTGAAATACGAACTGAATTTCAAAGGGACAGAGATAAAATTCTTCATTCAAAATCTTTTAGGCGTTTAAAGCACAAAACTCAAGTTTTTTTGTCTCCCTACAATGATCATTTTAGAACCAGATTAACGCATACATTAGAAGTCTCTCAAATCGGCAGAACTATGGCAAGAGCTTTGAGGTTAAATGAGGATTTAGTTGAGGCTATATCTTTAGGTCACGATTTGGGGCATACAGCATTCGGTCACTGTGGTGAATCAACTCTGGATTCATTGCTTCCGAATGGTTTTCATCATAATCTCCAATCTGTAAGGGTGGTAGAAATCTTAGAAGATATGAATCTTTGTCAAGAAGTAATAGATGGGATTTTAACACATACCTGGGGCTACAAACCAAAAACACCGGAAGCCCAAATTGTACAATATGCTGACAAAATAGCATATATAAATCACGATATAGAAGATTCTGTACGCGCCGGAATTATATCAGAAGACGATTTACCTAAGGATTGTGTACAATATTTTACCTCCAATCAGTCTACGAGACTTGGAAAAATGATTACGGATGTTATTACAAATTCTACAGATAAACCAAGTGTAGAAATGTCTGAAGAGGGTTGGTTTTATGTTACAAAGTTAAGAACATGGATGTTTGACAATGTATATCTTGACCCTGTTGCAAAAGCAGAAGAAAAGAAAGCCCGAAATATTATTAAATCGTTATTTGAATATTATACAGAAATGTTGCAATCTTGTTATGCTCCTGATGAGATTCCGCAAATAGTTACAGATTATATTTCAGGTATGACAGACCAATATGCAATCAGAAGGTATTTAGATTTATTTATACCGTCTCCGCTTGCAGAACACGCAAATGATGATGCCTTACTCAAAAAAGCTAGAGAAGAAAAATAAAGGGGTAAATAAAGGGGTAAATATAGGGGTAAATATGGGGGTAAATTTAGGGGGGGGGTAGACTCTATGAGCCTTTCTTCAAGCACTTTACGCGGAATTTCTCAATTGAAAATGGAAAATGGAATTCTTCAGTGGAAAATGGAAAGTGGAAAGTTGAAAGTGGAATTCTTCAGTGGAAAGTTGGTTTAAAGCAGTCAAGCGTTAAGCACACACGAAGTTGTCTTTCTGAGGAGGGCAACGAATTGCTCGACGAAGAATCCAGCTTTTTGATTCTTTTTGCATGCAAGTCATGCAATAGGTTTATTCAGTGGAAAATGGAAAATTGAAAATGGAAAGTTAGTTTAGATGATTTACTTCCAGCCCAATTTATTTACCCCTCCTCCAACAAGCTTCCGCAACCCTGCTTGCAACAGCCAACCAAACCCCGGCTTTAACTTTGCAACTCTTGCAAGGACTGAGGTAAAAAGTTGATAAATGATGCAAAATGGTAAATAATAATAGAAGTAGGGTGGCACTTGCTTAAGGTGCCGTATAATCCCCGCTATGATGTAAATAAGTTTAATGCTATTGCTAGTATCGATAAAGCTAGTGATAGCATTATTATTTTGTCAATCATAGCAACTACCTCTGCTTGGTTGCTCGCATTAAACGTGTCTTCGGATTTTTTCTTCAGAAACTAAGTTTCTGTTGAGAAAATCCTCCGCACTCTGCTCGCAATCCGCCTTTCATCAGTTTTAGTCCAATTGTAGATTGTGGCTAAGAGGTAAGTAGTGGTTACACTAATGCGTTGCGAGAGCAACTTCGCTCAGTGAAAAAAGAGGGGTAAATATACTTCACGAAGTAAAGCCAATCTACTCAGTTTAGTGTAAATGGGGGGTGGAATCGTGGAGGAGCTTAATTCTTATGTTTGCGTTAGAATGGATTTATGATAATAAAAACCTTTAGAGAACCGCCAATAGATAATAATAATTATTTGGTAATAGATGAAAATACAAAAGAAGCTTTTATTGTAGATTATTCATCTAATGATATTAAGATAAAAGAAGCATTAGCAGAACTTGGAGCGGAATTAAAATATATATTGCTTACGCATGGACATTTTGATCATGTTGCCGGAATAAGACCGACTGATGCAAAAATTGTTATGCACGAGAATGATTTACCGATTCTAAAACAGACTAACAATTATTTGCCGATGTTTGGAATTCCTGAAATATCAATTCCAAAAATTGATATTTTTGTTAAAGACGGTGACGTTTTAAATGTTGGAAATATAAACATTAAAGTGATTCATACTCCTGGACACACTCAAGGCGGAGTTTGTTATTTAGTTGAAGATAAACTATTTTCCGGAGATACCATTTTTAAAGAGGCTGTAGGACGGTGCGATCTTGAGGGAGGAGATTTTAACCAAATTGTTGAAAGTATAGAAACAAAAATTTTTACATTGCCCGAAAATATTGAAATCTTACCGGGACACGGTCAAACAACAACTGTTGGCTGGGAAAAATTGCATAATCGCTATCTTTAAAATATCAATACAGACAATATTTAATCGCTTCAATCATTGATTCTGGGTTCGCAATATTTTTTCCGGCAATATCAAATGCTGTTCCGTGGCTTGGTGATGTGCGAATAATATCAAGTCCGATTGTCATGTTAACAGTTTTTTCGGATGCTACAGACTTAATAGGTATTAATCCTTGATCGTGATAACATGCGATATAACAATCATAAGGAACTTTTTCACCTCTAAGATATTTTTGAACTCCGTTTGTAAAAAGAGTATCAGCCGGAAGCGGATTTGTAATATTTATGCCTCTGTTTCTTATTGCTTCAATTGCAGGGAGCATGATACTTTCTTCTTCGTTCCCTATTAAACCGTTCTCACCTGCGTGAGGATTTAAAGCACAAAGGGCAAATGATGGTTTATTAATATATAACTTGTTTTGAAAATAAAATCTTAGTCTTTCAACTTTTTCAATAATCAGTGCTTTTGTAAGTTTTTTAGGAACATCCTTTAGTGGTAAGTGCCTTGTTAATAGAAGTATGCGCAAGTCTTTTGACACAAATAGCATCTCCGCTCTCTGTCCGTCGTGCGCAAGAAACTTTTCCAAAACTTCGGTTTGTCCGCTAAATTTATGTCCTCCCAGATTCATAGCTTCTTTTGATGTTGGCGCTGTGACTAAAAATTTCGGCTTTATTTGGCATGCTTTTTCGAGTAATCGAAAAGAAAAATCACCGGCACTTGCAGAAACCTCTCCAGCCCTAACTTTAGAATCATAATCAACTTCAATAATTTCATAATTGTTATTTAATGTTCCATATGAATTTAAAACTTTGGAGTTTGAAATTATTACAATATCTCTTGGCGGAATATTAAGCATATTTAAAGCTTTTATTGTAATTTCAGTACCTATTCCGTTTGGGTCTCCGGTAGTTATTGCAATCTTATTTGAATAATTTTTCATTAAAATCTCCTTGAATTATCCTAATTATACCAGATATAAATGTTTTTTTTAAGAATGTAAATTATAGCAAAATATTTGTATAAGAAATCTTGAAAAGTTTTTTTGTTTGATGTTTAATATACGTATTAAGCGGACGTAGCTCAGTTGCCCCGCGGCGAGCGGTAAGGCAAGGAGGGCGAAGCCCGACGGAGTGACATCAACGGTGTCGGCTTGTTGAATGACAAGACGAGCAGGTTGATGGAACGGAGCCGTTAACACGGTTTGACAATTAAATAATTACATTAAGCGGACGTAGCTCAGTTGCCCCAGCGGGTCATTAGCTATAAACGCAGAGTCTCAGAAGGGTTACCAGTGTATATAGATATACTCTACCGACTGAGCAAAACATTTGAAAACAGAATAATAATATAAGCGGACGTAGCTCAGTTGGTAGAGTATCTGCCTTCCAAGCAGACTGTCGCGAGTTCGAGTCTCGTCGTCCGCTTTTTTGTTGT
>CAJOOM010000174.1 GCA_905236775.1 Candidatus Gastranaerophilales bacterium | reverse complement strand
CTTATAAAATGTCTCCGTTTAGTGTAAAAAAGGGGGCAAATAAAACAGGACGAAGCCTTATAAAATGTCTCCGTTTAGTGTAAAAAAAAAAAGTTTAATAAGAAAAGATGGATACAAAGACTTTAATCAATCAGTACATTGGTATTGTACAAAGGATAGCTAAAATAGAACAAAGGCGTGTACCTAACCACATGGTAGAAGTTGAAGAGTTGGTTAGTATAGGCATTATTGCTATACAACAAATGATTAAAGACAAAACAGAGGAACAGTTAGCCCGCTACAATGAAGCATATATAGGCACTGCGGTAAAATGGGCTATAAGAAACGAATTAAGACACAGATATAAATGGTACACTTTAAAACACAAATCGGATGAAGAAGGCGAAGAAAGTTATAGTAATAGCTATAACACTGAACAGGAAGAAAATTCGGATGAGAGCAGCAATGAGGACATGGGATTTTCTATCTCGCCGACAAAAGTTAGAGAAGCTGTATATGAAACCATTTTATCTATAGACGGACTGGCAGCGGCAGCAACAGACAATGCCTCTCCATTTGATTTTTTGAAAGATCCTTCTGCTATGCCAGATGAGCAAGCAGAGATTATAGAAATGAGTAAACTTATTAAACAAGCTATCGCGAAATTACCCCAAAAAGAAAGAACTGTTGTCGAGTACCGTTTTTATAGGAATATGCAGGCAAAAGATATTGCAAATACGATTGGACTTTCTCCATCAAGAATAACACGTATTATTCAATTTGCATTAAACCAAATCCGCGAATATTTAAAATCCAGAGGAAGAGAAGATTATTAGACAGTGCATTAATGCTTTACTTACTTGCTTGCTCGCTTAGTATTTTTCTATTAAACTAAAAAAAGAGTGTATAGAAAAATCTCAAAATTTGTCAATACCTGTATTTTTCTACACTAACTATAAGGAGTGTAAAGAAGATGAAAGCAATTGTTTTTGATAATAGTTTAAAATTAGACACAAATTACAAAAAGCCGGAGCCAAAATTCGGTGAAGCGTTAATAAAAGTATCGCTTGCAGGAATTTGTAACACAGATTATGAGATTACAAAAGGATATATGGGCTATGTAGGTGTTTTAGGACATGAATTTGTTGGAGTAGTCGAAGAAGTAAATTCAGACAAGCCTGAAGACAAAAAATGGATTGGTAAAAGAGTCGTAGCAGAGATTAGCTACGGGTGTAACGATCCAAACTGCGAATGGTGTGCAAAGAAGAATTATCGTCATTGCCCAAACCGCCATACTTTAGGAATAGTGCAAAAAGATGGGTGTTTTGCGGAATATATGACCATGCCTGTTAATGTTTTGTTTGAAGTTCCCGTTAATGTTTCTGATGAACAGGCAGTTTTTGTAGAACCGCTTGCAGCAGCATGTGAGATATCAGAACAACTCCATATAGAGCCTATGCAAAGAGTTCTTGTACTTGGAGATGGAAAACTAGGTTTAACAACAGCATTAACTCTTCATGCACAGAATTTGGATGTAATTTTGGTTGGTAAACACCAAAATAAACTTGATATAGCAAAAAAACAAGGGGTTAAAACAAAATTACTTCAAGATTTAAAAATAGAAAATATCTATGATGTAGTCGTAGAGGCAACCGGAACGGCAGGGGGCTTTGAAACATCTATGGCACTAACAAAACCGAGGGGTGTTTTGGTTCTAAAAAGTACTGTTGCAACAGGAAAAGAACTCAATCTTGCGCCAATAGTTATAAATGAAATTACTGTTCTTGGTTCAAGATGCGGTCAATTTCCTCCGGCACTAAGACTTTTGGAAAACAATAGAATTGACTTCAAACCGTTTATTACAAAAATTTATTCTGTGGATGATGCACTGGAGGCATTTGAGGCTAATAAAGCAAAGGAAAGTATTAAAATTTTGATTAAATTTGCCTAATAAAAAATGAGTTAAACGGAGAGACTTGGTATAACTTTACAAAATCTCATTTGCCCGCTATATTTACCCCTTTTTACACCATCCGGAGACACTTGGCTAAGCTTCGTGAAGTTTTATTTACCCCTTTTTTCGCCATCCGGAGACACTTGGCTAAGCTTCGTGAAGTTTTATTTACCCCTTTTTTCGCCATCCGGAGACACTTGGCTAAGCTTCGTGGAGTTATATTTACCCCTAGGTCTCGCGATTTCTTTGCTTTAGCCATTCGATTTTAGGCAAATCAGAAACAATTTGTCCGTCTTTAAATTTAATTATGCGTTTTGTATACTCTGCAATATCCGGTTCGTGAGTAACTAAAACAACCGTTTTACCATATTTTTCATTAAGATTCACAAAAAATTCCATAACATCAATACTGGTTTTGGTATCCAAATTACCTGTAGGTTCGTCAGCAAGAATTAACGGTGCATCGTTAACGATAGCTCTTGCAATAGCGACTCTTTGCTGTTGACCACCAGACATTTGCGAGGGCATGTTATTTTCTTTGTTTTCCAATCCTACGACTTTAAGCGCCCCTCTTGCTCTTTTTAGCCTTTCTTCTTCTGTTATACCTTTATAAATCATAGGCATACAAACATTATCTATTGCAGATGTCCGTGAAATAAGGTTAAATCCTTGAAATACAAAGCCGATTTTGTTGTTTCTTATATCGGATAACTGGTCAGAATTAAGCGAAAATACATCAACTCCATCTAAGTAGTATTCTCCGCTTGTCGGCTTATCCAAAGTACCTAACATGTTCATACAGGTCGACTTTCCGGAGCCTGACGCACCCATAATTGCAACAAATTCCCCCTCTTCTATTGAGAATGAGATATCATTCATTGCGTAAAAGGTTTCATCACCCATTTGATATGTTTTTATTGCGTGTCTTACATCTATTAGTTTTGTCATTTTAAAACGTGAATAAGTGATTAAGTAAATAGGTGAATAAGTGGGTTTCAGATAAAATTCTTATTAGCTTATTAACTTAACTCTTATTAACATTTCTCCTTTCTTTCTAAAATTCATACGGATAAATATTGTGGTGTTTTTCTACTAATCCGAACCTTTCTCCAAATTTTATATATTGATTTGATAACCATTGTTTTAATTTACTAGGTTCTTTAAGCGAACCGCGTTCTTTCATAAGCTTTGCAGATTCATTTAATGGTAAAAATTTTAACTCATCTGTTGAAAGTTTTGTTGACATAGAAATCGCATTCAAAGTTTCGTCCGATAATTTAAACTTCATACCGAAATTTACATTATTAGTTGTATTGCTTATTTTATGTATTATCATAATAACTTTCCACTTTCCATTTTCAACTTTCAACTATTAAAACGGCGGTCGGCGCATGCCTGATGACTGTTTTTTCTTGCCTTTAATTATTGCGCTTACAATAACTTTATCTTTTTCTTGAATTTTATCAGAAATAATTTGCGTTTTGTTATCGTCTGAAAGCCCAAGTTTTACATCATATCTTACAGGTTCTCCGTTTTGAAGAATCCAAACACCTTGATTTTCATATTTTTGTTTGTTATCAGCAGGTGAAAATTTGAGGGCTTTATTATCAACAACAAGCACATCCTTTACCTGACCGGTTATTATTGATACATTTGCACTCATTCCCGGGATTGCAAAGCCATCTGTATTATTTACAGAAATTATTACGGTATATGTTACAACATTGTTTGTTGTAGTAGAGGCTAAGCGAACTTGCGTAACATTTCCTTTGAATGTTTTATTTGGATATCCATCCAGAGTGTATTCTGCCTCTTGCCCTACTTTTATTTTACCTATATCCGCTTCTGAAACGGATGTTTCTATTTGCATTTTAGTTAAGTCTTCCGCAACTTCAAAAAGTGTAGGAGTATTGAAGCTTGCCGCAACGGTTTGTCCAACATCGACGGCTCTAGAGATAACAGTTCCGTCAACTGGAGAAGTTATTTTAGAATATCCTAAATTTGTAAGGTTATTTTTTAACGTTGCTTGAGAAGCATTCATCTCTGCACGCGCAGCATTTACATCAGCTTGCGCTGTTAAATAATTCGAACGAGCAAGTTCTACTTCATCACGCGATACATAATTTTTTGCATAAAGGTGTTCATATCTTTTGTAATTATTCTTTTTATACTCAAGATTTGCCATTGCCCTTGCATATGCTGCTTGAGCATTGTTTAACTTTGCAGTCGACTGGTCGACATTAGATTGAAACAAACTCGGGTCAAGCTCTGCAAGCAGTTGCCCCTTTTTAACTTGAGAGTTAAAATCAACATAAATTGCAGCAACGGTTCCGGACACTTGTGTACCTACAGCAATTGTATTTATTGGCTTAATTGTTCCGGATGCCTCTACGTACTCTGTTATCGTTCCTTTTGCAACTTCTTTTGTTATATATTTTGTCGTATTATTTTTTAATCCAAAAACTAACAATAATACTATCACAACGATTATACCCACTAAAGCCACATATTGTTTTTTCATTTTGCCCCTCTTTTTTTTAATAATTTTTTGCAATAGGAGTGTGCGGAAAAAGTCGAAAAATGACATTTTTTCGAACTTTTTCAAACACGACCTTAAGTGTGTGAAATGTGGGTCGTGTGCGGGATAGCACACAACCCGCATTGAAACCGTTCTATGGAGATTGCGAGAAAAATTTTAATTTTTCCGCAAGCTCATATTATATTCATTTTAACATAAATTCTTCATATTTATTAAATACGATAAATAATTCATTAGAAGTCCGTTTTTTGTACTTAAGGTAAGGTAGCAGGGCATTATAAAAAAAACAGGCGAGTTATTTCGCCTGTTTCTATTTGTATAACCAATATTTTTAGATAAGTTTTTCTTTAGCCTCTTCTCTTGATTCATGTTTTTCAATCATTTCTTCAAGTTCATCCGGCATAACTGTGTTATGAGCAACAGCTTTTTCTTGCAAACCTTTTTTCAGAATTTGAGGCTCTTTTTCAAGCAAACTTTCTTTTGCTTCTACGATATCTCTATCATGGTATATTCCACCGATTCTGATAGCATTTTCACTTGGTGCAGAAATCTCGCCTACGCGTTCTTGTATCGGATAGCTTGCCCAATCTTCAGGAATTTCTTCTATTGTCTTATAAAATTCTCCATCAGGCGCAAGACGTTTATTTACTTCTTTTTCCAAAACTTTTTGGACATAATCCTTTTGACTTAAAAATCTGCAAGGTATAATAATCTCAGACCCGATAACTTCTTCCGGATCGCGTTTTTCGTATTTTTTAAACATATCAGCAGCAATTTGCAGATGACCAAGTTCCATATCAAGGAAAATCTCCCAAGTTTTTTTAATTCTTTCGTCAACTTCGTCCTCCATACAAGTATAATAATTGCAAACTTCGGTAAATTCGTGGACTAAGAATTTTTCCCAAAGAGATTCACTCGGGTCAATAAGTGATTCGTACATCGTTACGTGTTCTTCTTCAACATCTTTAATCTCTGCATAAGTTTCTCTTAAAACGTGGTCGCCGTACATAAATCCGTGTTCAGCATAAAAATTATGTGTTTGCTGTTCACCGGATAAAACTGTTAATATGTTAACTTTTGTTTGCGGAGAAGCAGTTGTTTTATCATAATGTTTGCGTTTTCTAAGTCCGTTGCAATTGTGATGATGCTGAGTCGGACGACCTACAATAACATCGGTTTGACCTTGAACTATTGCACTTGGTTCAATACCCTCTCTTGCATAAGCAAATTGAGCATATCTGTATAAGTGGTCAAAATCTTCTAATAGCCCAAAATCAAAAACTTCTTTAACGTACTTATCCGGTTCGTTTTGCGCAAGCCAAGCTGTTAAATCTACAGCAACTTGTTCGTATCCTAAAGTTGTTTCCAAAACCGATTGGTCTGCCGGTCCCATCCAATTACAAGTCATTTGCTGAGTGTTTTCGATTCTGCCGATTTGAGAAAGTTTTATTTTATCTTCACTATCATCTAAATATCTTGCAAGTTGGTGCTTAAATCCCCAAGCCTCAACTTCTATACCGTTCATTAAAATTTGTCTGGTTCTTGTGTAACAGTCTACTTCTGTTTTATTGTAAGGCTTTCCTACAATCTGATGCCAATTTCTTAATTGTTTTTCTAAAGGCATACCCTTTTCTTTTAATGCATTAAATGTCATATTTATATCCTTTCTGCAAAATTATTGCAAAAAGAATCATAAATGAAACACGAAAAACTTTTATCAGCCTATTGGAGAAAACTTAAAACTAATTGTGCAAAAGTAAAAATAAATATATACACAGTCCAAGATATACATACAGTTGAATTTTATTAAAGATACGTTATAATTATAGTAATAAGTCATAGAAGATGGCAGAGGAATGTGGTCTGTCTGTCGAGAACCGAATTAGTTCCTAAACCTTTCGGAAGCTTTTATGGCTTATTTTTTTCTTGTTTTATATGCCGTAAGCAAAAAAACTAATTTTATACCTCTTAACTCAGGAGAAATGACTGCTATTTTACCATTATATAAAATTTCATACCTTCCTTTTTTGTTCAAACTCATAACTCCATTATTAATAACATCTTCTATATCAGAAAGAAATTCTAATGGATTAATGCCTTGTCTATCCCTTTGAATAATGATATGTTTCAAACCACAGGTATCGTCACCCCAAATTAAATCAATATATCCAATATCACTACGATAAAATGCCTTTTTAATATGTCCGCTTTTCCGTTCAAGTAGTATGCTTATAGCATCTTGTCCAGTATAACCAAGTATTTCATCGCCTAATAAGTCAATCTCCATATGCTAATCTTATCATTATATTTATAATTAATCAACATATATTCATTTACACATCAAACGATTTTATAAATTTATAGATTATTTCAATTTTTTCTCTATCTTTGATTGATTTTATGGTTTTGATAATTTCTTCAACCAAAACTTCTTGCGGCTGAAGATAATTAACCCTAAACAAGTCCTGCGGAGTAATTTCTAACGTTTCTAAAATTTTTTCTAAAGTGTCAGCAGTAAAAAAATTCTTGCCGATTTCTATACCGCAAAGTGTACGAGTTGCAATCCCGAGTTTTTCCGCAAACTGTTCTTGCGAATATCCCTTGTCTTGCCTAAGTTTTTTTATTCTCGCACCTAATTGTTTTTTGATGTTTAATGTCATAATTCTTCTATTATTTTATATTTTATCTCTCTCTATCAACAGGATGTTTGATATAAATAATTTGGATAAAAAGGAAATTAAATTATTACCCGTTTGAACAATTTATTAACTTTTGTAAAGTATTAAAAGCTATTATTTATCAATATTTTAAAAAATATTTATATTTAATATCAAAATAAAAGGCAATTTCTGAGAAGAAATTGTTTTTATATATACATAAGCAAAACGAATTAAAAAAGTACAAAAAGAAAGCGAGGAAAGAAATGAGTATGAGAATTAATGAATCACTTGAAACAATTTTAACAAGTTTGAAAGCTGAAAGTCCTGAAAAACCGCAAAACAGCAAAAACTTAAAAAGTATTATGACTGAGCCGCGAAAAGGCGGCACTGCTTCAAGAAGAGTTACAAATGAAAATGTTGAACATGCATTGAACCAAACATCCGGCTTTAAAGCGGTTAAAGGTTTGTTGACAAACAGTCCTATAGGTTTAACAAATCAACCAGCTAAGGAAGATATCGAATCTATGGGTTATCTTGATACCGGCATGAGAGAATATCGTTTAGGGGCTCCGCTGCATTTTAATTCCACGGACGGAGGAACAATTACTGTATATGATGGCAAATCTCCTAATAAAGGCGAAGATAAACGTAAAATCGTTTATGAAAACGGAAGATACAAACAAGAAATGTTCTACGATGAACAAGGTAATCTAACCAAAGGTAAAATTATAATTAAAGATGAAACAGAACTTTTTACGGAACAACAATATGATTTTACAGTTAAAGATAATAAGATACAAGCATTAATCAGATAAATTTTATTAAAACTCAAATAAAAGGCGGATTTGACTCGAATTTTCTTGTTAAATCTGCCTTTTATTTATTAAATTTTTCAATTGTTTTTTTACAACTTTTAGGATTTTCTTCATAATCACTAAATGATACAGCTCCGGCGCAATCGTATCCGATTGCTTTTAATAAGCTAAATTCGTTTTTCGGATTTATTCCGTACTTCTTACCGATAAAGTTTCTAATTTGCTCGCCTTCCGGTAATAAACCTTCAAAAAAACCACGACAAAACAAAATTAAGTGTGACATTTATTGAGTTTACTGTTGTGTATTTGAGTCTAAATAGACATTATTTAAAAATAATCTAAATGGAGGATTTTATTCAATATAAACTAAAGATTAATTTTTTTTTGTCGTATACATTAATATAATCACATTTTGGTTGGAGAAATTATGACAGATACATTAGTTACCCCGATGTCTGCAATAAATAGCAACGCGGAACATCTACTGGAAGAAGCAAGAAATGCACATGAAAGTTATTTAATAAGACAACAAGAGCCGGATTTAGAGCACGCTATTGAATGTTATGTTGATGCAATAAAGGCAAATCCTACAATATCTGAATCATATTACAGACTTGCAAGTCTCTTATTAATGAAAGGTCAGATATCAGTTGAGGGTGCGTTAGAACAGTGTCAAACAGCACTCACCCTTGAACCTAAGAATGTAAATGCACATATATATTCCGGCTATTTTCAATGTTTAAACGGTGATTTTGATGAGGCAGAAAAAGAGTTTAAGATTGCCATCTCAAATTCCGGCATAAATTCTGCACGTCCGCGCTTATTTATGTCAAAAGTTTTGTTATCAAAAATTAAACATCACAATTCATCAATTAAGGATACGGTTAAGTTTTTGTATTATTTACTTTCCGGTTCAATGATGATTATGTGGGATTGTCCATCTATAAAGATGTTTTGTAAATTCCTTGCGAACGATTTTTCTGTATTCTCATATAAGACTCTTGGTGAAACATTTGAAAAAATGAAGTTATTCCCATCAGCATTAGATGCGTATAACAAAGGTTTGGAAAAGACTTCGCAAGGTAATTTATTTTATCAAAAAATGGGAGACTTATCATTAGAATGCAATAACATTGAAGCGAGTCTCGAATTTTTCAAAAAAGCTCATGAACTGAATCCTGCAAATAGAGAAGTTTTGATTAAGCTTGCTACAATTAATCAAACATACTTTCCTGATAACATAGACGAAACTATTGACTATTACAATTCTCTTTTAGAATTCGGAATTGATTTAGACAAAATTTATTATGAATTAGGTCACCTATATTTAAACAAATCAGATAAAATTCATGCGGTAAGTGCATTTAAACTTGCACAAACCATTAACCCTGAAAATCCATACTACAACAACTCTCTTGCATATGCGTACATTAAGGCTGAACTTTATGATGATGCTATTGAATACTATCAAGAAGCTATTCGTCTAAATCCGGATTCAGAATGGACAGCAATTGTTTGTCACGCACTCGGAGCTATTTATGCTGAAATAAAAGAAAACTATGAAGCTGCGGAAGCAACATTCAATGCCGGCATGGTTCTTGACCCAAATAATGTTGATATACAACTTTCACTCGGCGACATGTATATGGCACAAGAAGATATCGATAAAGCTATAAAGACATATTGCGATGCCATTACAACTGACCCTGAAAACTATTTAAGCTACGCAAAAGCCGGTCTTGCACTTTGGGAAAAAGATTATTTAGAAGAATCTATTGTAGCATTTCATAAATCAATAGAACTTAATCCAGAATTTGAAATTGCACAGAACAATTTAGGAGTAGTTTATCTTGACGGAATTGGTGATCCAAAAGTATCTGTTGAGTATTTTAAAAACGCAATAGATATTAATCCTAATTATACTCTAGCTTATTACAATTTAGGACGAGCATATCAAATCCTTGGAGAAAATGCACTTGCTGCGGAATATTTCCAGATGACTTTGGATTTAAACAAGATTACAGAAGAACTTTCCGAAAAAGATATCAAAGATAGAATTCATAAGCTGTTTGAATAGTAATAAAATTTTTACTAATTCAAGAAGAATATGAATAATAATGCAGCGACACTCAAGGCGGGAACGTAAGGAAGATAGTTTCTGTTTTCGGAATTCCTTATTCCTTTTAAAACACTGTATACAAGAATAGCGCCTAAAATTGCTATAAGAATTAACATAAAGATATTTTGCCAAACTATTTCAAATAGAATTACACATATAGAAAATAATACTGCTGATACACAAGTTAATACATCACCACTTTTGAATCTATTGTATAAAAATATGGGAACGGTAAAAATTGCTGACACAACTAAACTGCAAAGGAGTACCTTTACAATACTAAAAATTCCAAACATTGCACCCAGCGCACCGGCCACATAACTATCCGCTTCACCCATAGCCCTTGTTCCGGCTACAATAAAACCGGATCGTGCAATAAGTTCCATTATTACAACACCGGCAACAATACCTAAAATTGAATGCAAAGCTCCATGCCATCCGCTTATTATAAATGCATAAATAACACCGCTTATTCCTAACGCAATAGCAATATTACAATCAACCAATTTTTCCTTTAAGTCCGTTACTGTCATAATAAGCAAACAAGAAAGCCAAAACAATACAAAAACGGTCTTAATCTCAAGTCCAAACTTCCAGTAAGAAAGTGCAAACAGTACCATTGTAACAAACTCTATCAGCGGATATTGTATACTTATTTTTTCTTTGCAAAAATAACATTTTCCTCTTAGAATCAAAAACGATAAAATAGGAATATTATGCCACCAATATAATTTATTTCCGCATTTTGGGCATTTAGATGGCGGAAATACAATACTTTCTCCTGATAAAGAACGTAAAATTACAACATTATAGAAACTTCCGAGACAAAGTCCCAAAACACACACCCAAATAAAGCAATAAGTATACAAACTCATTCAAACAACTCCATTAATGAATTTCCTAGCTGTGAATCAACAATCATTTCATGTAAAAGTTCAAATGCTTTATTCAATTGTCTGCCTACTTGCATTTCTGATATACCAAGTGTTTCTGCAATCTCTTTTCTATTATAGTCACGTTCATAATATAACTCAACGATTTTTCTGTATTCTTTAGGTAAACGAACAATTACAAGTTGAATTATAAGTTTTGCATCTTCAAGTTTTGCTTTTCTTTTCTCTTTTTCATAATTAAGTTTCAAATTAGATTGTTGAGAGCGATCCACTTCTTTTACATGCAACACATCCAAAGATAGTGTGTACTTTCTTTTATCAATAATTTGTATAAGGTCTACATTATCTTTATCAAGATTTAAATTCTGTGCAACATATTCATTTGTTAAATCATTAAATTCTTGAGTAGTAAGATTTGCAATAAACGAATTAACACGAGTTGATAGCTCTTGTACGTGTGCCGGAAGTCTTACTGCGTATAACTGATCCCTTATGTAATGTCTTATCTCTCCGATAATATAAGCGCCGGCATAACTTCTAAAGTTAGAGCCTTTTTCCGGATTATAACAATTAATAGCTTTCATCAAACCAACTGCGCCTACTTGAATAAAATCATCTATAGGGTCATAATTACGCCTTGCTATTTGTCTTGCAATTCTCTTTACCACAGGCATCATACGAGTTACAATTAAAGCTCTTGCGTTTATACGTTCTTGTTCATTTTTTGCTTCACGATAGTCTTTCAGCCAGTCATCAATGTATTCATACATTGTTTTGTCTTGATTAATCGTGCTTTCTTTGTCTTGCAAAATCTGTACTCCCATAACATTAATATATGATAACACAATATATATTCTTAGGCAATTTTTGAATGTTTAAGATATTATAAATAGAAAATAATATTTATAATAAAATCTGCTGTAAGCATATACACCGTTGACAATACTGCTGCTTTTGTAGTTGATTCTCCGACATCTTTTGCGCCCCCCTTAGTTTCATATCCTTGCGTAGCGCAAACAAGAGCTATTAATACTCCGAAAATTAGACCTTTAAATAAGCTTATATAAATATCTCTTGAATTCAACCATAGCCAGACCGAATTAATATACCTTGCCGGATGCAGCCCGATTGTCATATTAGAAACCAGTAATCCGCCCATAATACCTATTAATTCTGCTATCATTATGACCATGGGAACAGTTATTGCAGCAGCCAAAATTCTTGGAGAAAAATAATAACCGACAGGATCAACTTTCAAAGTCTTTATTGCATCTACTTGAGAAGTTACCTGCATGTTCGCGATTTCAGCAGATATCGCAGTTCCGGCTCTTGCACCAATTGCGAGAGCTACAAACCCAGGAGCGATTTCTCTTATCATAACAACAGCTATAGACCCTCCAATATAGGCTTCTGCACCTGACATTAAAAACTGCTTTGAAACTTGTATTGCTATTACAGCGGCAGAAACAAACACTATTACCAGAGAAATAACTAAAGAATCATAGCTTATTGAAGCAGCTTGAGATAAAGCATGGGTAAAACGTGACTTTCCGCTAATCAGATAGACCAGACTTGACCATAAATTCACCATACATTTTCCGAAAAAACTAATCATATATCGGCAAACACCATTCCTTAAATTTTTCTACTCTGCCTCTTACAACATCAAAATACAAATCTTGAATTTGTTTTGTAATAATTCCTGTCTTGCCGTTACCGATAAGACGATGGTCTATACTTTCTACAGGAACAATCTGTGCACCTGTTCCACAGCAAAAACATTCATCTGCATTGTATATTTCTGTTCGGTCTATTGGTCTCTCCATAACAGGAATTCCAAGTTCTTTTGCTAGTTCTATTACGGTATTTCTGGTGACTCCAATTAAAATGTCATCCGTAATACTTGTTGTTGTAAGAACTCCGTTAAATACAAAGAATATATTCATTGCAGAACCTTCTGTGACTTGACCGGATTCTGAAAGTACAACCGCATCATCAAATCCCATTTCGTGTGCGTCTGTTTTGATAAGCGCGGAATTTGCATAAGCACCACTAACTTTTGCACGCGGTGGAATAGCATTATCGGATGTTCTTCTCCAGCTTGAAACACAAAGCTTTAAGCCTTTTTCAGAATCAAAATAGTTTCCAAACGGGGTTGTAAAAATTAAAAAAGAATCTTCATTATCAGTTAAAGTAGGTCCTACTTTTATAGCAGATTTATATAGAGTCGGACGAATATAGACATCTGTTTTATACCCATTTTTCTTTAATAAATTTTTTGTAATCTGCTCGTATTCTTCCAAACTATATGGACTATTCATCCACATAACTTTTGCACTTGCAAGAAGTCTTTTATAATGGTCTTTTACCCTAAATGCATACATTTGATTTTCTTTTGAATTGTAATATGCTCTTATTCCTTCAAAAACTGATGTTCCATACAAAAAAGCATGAGTTCTGACCGGTAGAACTGCTTTATCAGCTTCTACATACTCTCCATTCATATATACATATTCATTCATCTCTATTCTCCTGTATTTCAATTATACTATCGAAAAGATAAGAAGTGAATAGGGAATAAGTATTCCGCATGGTAACAGCTGATGAAGATAAGAAAAAGTCGAAAAAGAATAAATAACAGTTAAGAGTCTTTATGCTGGACACATCCGCTTTATGCAAAAAGAAATGAACCGCTTAACATACGCATACTTTTTTTAATAGGCGGAGTTATTTTAATAAACTCCGCCCTATTTACCCCTATTTACCCCTATTTACCCCTATTTACCCCTATTTACACTTTTCGACTTTTTCCTTACACCTTTTAACCTATAACCGGTTGAACAAATGTTCTTGCTGCAAGGTCTTTATCAAGCATTAACAATGCTTTTTTATCGTCACCAATTAACTTTAATGTTGCAAGAAGTCCGCCGACATTTGATTCTTCTTCAACTTGCTCTTTTATATACCAGTCTAAAAGATGAAGAGCAGCTCTGTCTTTAACTTCTTCAGCTACATCAGCAACGTGGTTGATACAAGAAGTTACAAATTGTTCGTGTTTAAGAACTTCTTCAAAAATTTCTAAAGGTGTTGTACCGTGAAATTCTGGTTTCGCTATTGCTTCAAGCTTGATATTCCCGCCTCTTTCATCAAGATAATCAAACATTCCCATTCCGTGAGCATGTTCTTCTTGAACTTGAACATTAAACCAGTTTACAAATCCTTGAAGATTCCATTCCATAAACTTAACTTTCATAGCTAAGTACAAATACTCAGAATACAATTCCTTATTGATTTGCTCGTTAAACGCAGCTTCTAATTTTTCATTAATCATCTTTTCACCCTCCTATTTATTTCCTTGTTTAATTTTACTACAAATTTATGATAAAATCTTTACTATGTTTAAATGTTTTGTAATAATATTTGTTTTACTTTTTATATGGTCATTCTTTATTGAACCTAATTTGCTTACGATTAAACGGTATAAAGTCAATAATTTACAGGGCAAACGAATCGTTTTTGTAAGTGATTTTCATATTGCAAAAAATGATAAAACACGGTTAAAACGAATCGTGAATAAAATCAACAAAATTAACCCTGATTTAGTTTTGTCCGGAGGTGACTTTATTAAAGGTCATACAGGTACAACAACAATGCCGATTGAAGAACAGGCAAAAGAACTTGCCAAAATAAAAGCTCCTTTTGTGACTGTATTAGGGAATCATGACGGTTGGTATGATAAGTATACCATTAAAACAGAGTTAGAAAAGGTTGGTATTATTGTATTACATAATACGAATACTAAAATTGATAATTTGTATATAGCAGGTGTTGAAGATTTACAAACAGGATTTCCAAATGTTGATGCAGCACTGGAAAATACTGAATCTCCAAGAATTCTGCTTACGCACACACCGGATATTTATTATGACATTAAAAGCGATGTAGATTTAATCTTGGCAGGGCATGTGCATGGCGGTCAAATAAAATTACCTTTCATCGGCGCTATAATTTGCCCATCTAAATACGGAACAAAATTTTCAGACGGCGATTTTAAAGAAACTCAAAATAGAATGATAGTTACAAAAGGACTCGGAACGAGCATTCTTCCTATTCGATTTTGCGCTATTCCGGAAATTATAATTCTTGAATAAAATAATTATAAAAATCGTCTGTTTAAAAATTTTTAAACAGACCAAGTTTTGTGTCAAAAAAAAGCCCTCGCATAAATGCGAGGACTTTTTAACTTTTTAATTTCTATTTGTGGTTATTCAATATAACCTCGGTTTTTTTCAATTCAGGAGTTTTACCTTTGATTTCACCTGAACCAGCTTTACCAAGCTGCCATTGGAATCCGGCTTGTAAGCCAACACCAGTTCTTCCAACATTTCTAAGTACTGCTTGGAAGAAACCGGAGAATCTGTCGCTGAATCTCTTGTTGAAGCCTAAGCCATATTGGATATAGCCTCTATCCATATGAACGTGTGGTAATCCAACGTTTCCTGCACGACCGCCGGTAGATTGGTTAACATTATACATATATTGTAAAGTACCATATATGCTGAATGTTTCTTTTTCCCAGATTAAGTTTACACCAGGAGCAATGTTTATACCGTGCAGCATACCGGACATCATACCCATTTGACCGAAGTCTGTGTGCCAGTTTTCTTGACCGAAGAAGTTATATGCAACTAAGAAGTTTGGTTGTAATGACCAATCTTTTGCGAATCTCCAGTTGTATGCAGTTTTAACAGCACCACCTGCAAAGTATCCTAAAGTATTATCATCTCCTCTTGGTGTATCCATATTGTTGTTGTAAACTCCACCATATGCCAATGCACCAACCATGAAGTTATCTTTATACCAAGTACCCATCAAACCAGCTTGACCGCCGTTTTGGTAAGCACCATTTCCTTTCCAATATTGGTGTGCACCGTTATAACCGATGTATGCAGTCGGCATAAATTGCCATCCGTTTCTAAGTTCTTTTAATCCGAAGTCAGCTCCGATGATTGTACCGTATGCATTGTTACCAACTTTACCAACGTTCATTTGAAGATTTTCAAATGTACCATACATTTTTACCCATAAACCGCCATCTTTTCTTGAATATTGATATGGTGGGAACAAATCACCTGAAGAAGCAAGTCTGTTCGGATTTGATGCGATATAATCATTACCTTTAAATCCTTGGTCAACCATTGTATGATTGAATAACATATCATCAATCATTAATTGATTTTGGTATTGAGCAATTTTAGTTATTTGACCTCTGAATACAGCCGGATTATATCTGTTTAAACCGAATGAATAACTACCATTACCATTACTATGTAAACCATACCAACCGATTGGAGTCTTAACTTCTTTATTTGTTGCAGTGAAGTTAATAGTTACATTTTCATCTACTTGACCTTTTATAATATCATCAAGAGCGATATTTCTATCAATTGGAGCATCCCAACCGTAGATATCTCCGTTTAGATTCCAATCTGAGATGTTAATAGTACCTTCTTCGCCGTCAGTAGCAGTAATTGTTGCATCATCTGAACCGTAGTGGTCAGAATTGCTGTTGCTGTTGCTTCTTGCGTAAATATCAGTTGTGAAGTCTGCTGTTGAATCACCATCTTCGTCACCGATACGCATTGTACCAGTTCCTTGATTATCATCTACTATATAGTCTTCATAACCACCGTTCAAACCGTCAACAGTACCAGCACTTTCAAGGTTATCAACAATAAATCCGTTCTTTTCAGATCTGAATGTTGAATCTTTATCAACAGTTAAGTCACCGCCTTGGATTTGAGATGCATCATCCATATCAAGTGTTGAATTTTCTAATGTCAATGAACCACCGTTTTGTCCGTAATATGGTTTAGTTCCGCCTTCTGTTGTAGGTGTGTCACCTGTATTGATGTTAAGATCTTTCATTGTAACATCGCCATTATCAAGAACTAAATCACCTTCATATGTATCACCACTATCCATTACTAATGAAGTCGGGTCATCTGCGCTTGCAGCATCAACATTCAAAGCACTACCGGATGTAATATCCACAACAGCATCTTCAACTACATTACCTGCAGTAAGTTTTGCAGTTGCAGAATTATCATCATCTCCGACATTTAATTCACCAGCAAAGTTTGGTTGGTTACCTGTAATTGATATTTCTGAAACATCCTCAGATGTGTCACCCAGTACATTTATCGTTCCGCTAATGTCATCAGCTTGGTAAACAACAGCAACTTTTGAATTAGTCAAATTGATAGTACCGCCATTATTAGTTAACGTATCTGCTGTTATCAATGCTTGGTTATCAGCATCCTTCCCTTCACTGTTTATTGTATTTGTGTTATTAAGAACTGCATCGTTAGTAGAATTTTGTACTGTAATTGAAGGAACTGGTGCATCAGGATCATCTGCAACTGTATTGTTCAGAATACCTTTGTTATTAAGTTCATCTTCAATGGTTATTGCATTATTATTTGTGAATTCACCATCGCTTGCAATATTCATTATACCTTGAGTTATTTCACCGGCACCGGTATTTGAACCATCTTTAACATTCAAAGTACCTAGACCTTCATCAGTATTATTAACAGTACCTGTGTTGTTAAATGTATTATTAGCTGTTACATCACCATCGTTAGTTAATGTACCTTCCGGCATGTTTGTAATAGTATCAGCTACTATAGAACCTTTTGTATCTTCATCTGCGTATTCATTGCTCATATCACCGTTATTTGTGATTGTTGTTGCCTGAACACTACCTGTTGCTTCGTTAGTAAATGTTGCGCCTGATTCGTTTGTGATGTCTAATTCTTCATCAGTTACAGCAGCAATGTCACCTGCGTTAGTGAATTCACCGTTTGCTTCGTTATCTATAACTGTAGCTAAGATATCATCATTGTTAGTGAATGTTCCGCTGTTAGTTAAACCAATCGGATCACCTTGAGCATCGACATCACCATTAACAATTAAATCACCAGAGTTTGTGAATGTACCATTTGCTGTATTTGTTAATGTATCAGTTGTTATTGCATCTTCTACTGTTGAATTATTTGCGAATGTACCACTGTTTTCAATTGAATCAGCAACGATTGTACCTGTTGTATCGTTAGTGAATGTTGCGCCAGATTCGTTAGTGATGTCTAAATCATAAGTAGTCTCACCGGTAACAGGATCTGTTGTTGCAACACCTGCAATGTCACCAGAGTTAGTGAAAGTTCCAGCTTCGTTATCAATAACAGTAGCAAGGATATTGCCATCTCCATTGTTATTAAAGACTCCACTGTTAGTTAAACCGTTACCTTCATCATCACCATTAACAACTAAGTTACCACTGTTTTCAAATGATTCATCGCCTGTAGCATCGTTTGTTAATGTATCAGTTGTTATTGCCCCATCGTCAGTTACATTGTTGTTTACAAAGTCACCGCTGTTAGTAATTGAATCTGCTACAATTGTACCTGTTGTATCGTTAGTGAATGTTCCACCAGTTGCGTTTGTGATGTCTAATTCTTCATCAATTACGGCAGCAATGTCACCAGAGTTTGTAAATTCTCCGTTTGCTTCGTTATCTATAACTGTAGCAAGGATATTGCCATCTCCATTGTTATT
>CAJOOM010000173.1 GCA_905236775.1 Candidatus Gastranaerophilales bacterium | reverse complement strand
CCTTTTAATTTACGCCTGGCGCGATTCGAACGCGCGACCCTCTGCTTAGAAGGCAGATGCTCTATCCAGCTGAGCTACAGACGCATACTGTCGAGTCTTAATCAAACTCTTTCTTTAAGATATCACATCAATTTTAAATTGCAAGAATAAGTATTACATATTAAATTAATAAAATTGTCTTATTAAATGTTCTATCCATTGTATCAAGTCTGTTATTTCATACGGCTTTGGTAAATACAAATCGGCTCCTGAATTTAATATTGCTGCTTTATCATGCACTGACGTTGTTACTATAATCTTAGAATTTACAAAATTAGGATTGTTTTTGATTTTTTTACAAAACTCCAATTCTTCCAGATTATCTCCACTATCAATAATTAATATTGCAGGCTGTTCTGTAGCCTCTGTATTTAAATCCTCTTCTACGTCATATCCTTGTAATTCTAATGTAGTTCTCAAAAGAAGTGCTAATGCTTCATCAGGTTCTTTTATATAAATGTGGTTTGCACGAGATATTTGCATTGTTGAGTTATCTCCTGAGATTCTAATTCTATCTATAACGTAATTTGAACCGTTTGGTGTTTTTGCAAGTTTTTTTATTGAATACAATTTTTCAATCAATGATTCGACAGATGTTATATGTTCATAATTTCCCAGCATTCCACCGATTTGGACTGAAACAAAATTAGCTCTCATTCCAGCCAAGCTATCACTTTTCATAAGTATATAGCCACGTTTGGAATCTTGTTCGGAATAAAATTTTGGTGCAACTGTATCAAATGCAAATGTTAAAAAAGCTGAAAGCTTTTCTGCTCGATAGGGGTTAGTTATTATTACAAAAGTTGTTTCATTATATTGCCCCAAAAAGTCATCCGGTTCAAGTGATGATTTCGTTATTGCAACAAAAGTCTGTACCAATTTATCAGATGCTATATCTGAGTATACACTTTTATAACTGTCTAAATTTTCCAGACTAATTAAAAGAACTGCTTGTTTTATATCTTCATGCAAAAGTCTTTTTAAGCTTTTTACTACAATTTTCTTGTTTGGAAGTAATGTTATTGTATCTAAATTTAATTCAATATCTCTTCTTAAATGAGCTTTAATTCTTGTTTTAAATTCTTCAATATTTACTGGTTCGCTCAAAAAATCATCTGCACCGCTATCAAGAGCTAGAATTCTATCTCCTGAATCAGCAGATTTGGATAGTGCTATAATTATTGGTCTTGTATTAAATGTCAAATTCCTTATACGTTCGCAGAATTTGCATAAAGGCTCTTCTATGCTATCAGATACAATAATCATATCCGGTTCAAGTTCGCTTATCTCCGCTATTGCATCTTTTAGATTACCGGATATTATAACGGAAGTATCGGAATCGTCTAAATTCTTCTTGTATTTAGCAGGAAGTTCTTTTCGTCTATCTATAATTAAGATTTTTGAGAGCATTTTAAAGCCTCCTCTTCGTTATAAACAGAAAATTTAACAATAAATGTAGTTCCCTTTTTGAATTCGCTTTTAAAAGTTATGCTACCTTTCATGCTTTCAATCAGTTGTTTAGTTATATAAAGCCCTAATCCATTTCCTTGAGTTTTACTTGTAAGATGATTCTCAATTCTGCTGAATTTTTTGAAAAGCTTGTCCGAGTCTTCAGGTTTTATTCCGACACCTTCATCTTTTATACTGATTATAACTTCATCGCCTCTGGCTTCTGTTGATATGGTAACAGTCGAATTCTCTGGAGAGTATTTACAACCATTATCTATAAGGTTTGTCATGATTTGTTGAAACTTATCATCGTCTAATCTTACTGGCGGTAAATCTTTTTGAGGGAAAAATAAAATATTATGTTTTTTGTATTGCTCTTGAAATATTGGTATAATACTTTTTATTGATGCATTAACAAATACTTTTTTCATTACAAGGTTGCCGGCATTTGCTTTTGATACAGTTAATATATTTTCAACAAGATTTATAAGCCTGTTGGATTGGTCTTCGATGATTTTTATAAACTTCTTTTTGTTTTCATCGTCAATTCTGTCCCAAGAGGATAATAAAGTCTGAGAGAACCCCCTGATACTTGTCAAAGGGGTTCTCATTTCATGTGATACTGTTGATATAAATTCATCTTGAATAGACATTATAAAAGTGAATAAGTGAATAAGTGAATAAGTGGTTTTCTAAAAACTTATTTACTTATTATAATAATTTACTTATTCTCCCTCCTCCATAAATTCTTTCTTAGCTTCTTCGATAGCTTCCGTTAAAATATCAAGCTGATCGGGTGCAAATGTGACTCCTTTTTTCGTTGGAAGCCAAGTTGCTCCGTCATCTGTTGTATAAAATATTCTTAAATTAAAATAACTTTTTCCTCTATATTCAGAGACAGATATTTGTAATTGTTCGGTTGGTGTTCTTTCAATTGTTGCTAATAGTTTTCCTGCCATATTACTCTCCTTTTATTCTGTACAGTTTGATTATAACATAATTATTAATAAATAAAACATTAAATCTATACTTGAGCCATAAGTTCTTTTAATGCTGCAACAGTGCTTTCTAATGAAGCTTTATCAAATACATTATATACAGTTGCTTCAGGTGCAATTTTTTTATTTAATCCTGAAAGAACTTTTCCGGGCCCGATTTCTATAAATGTATCAACTCCTTCTTCAACCATTTTTTGAATTGTTTGTGTCCAATAAACAGAAGAATAAATTTGACGCGGCATTTTTACTCTAAAATCTTCCGCATCCATTGTCGGTTGAGCATCAACATTTGTGATAACAGGAATAGATGAATCATTAAGTTCTGCATCAGCAATATATGAAGCAAACTCTTCTCCAGCAATCTTCATGAATTTTGAATGGAATGCGCCTGAAACTGCAAGTGGAACAACTCTTCTTGCACCATTTGCAAGGATGTATTCACCGGCTGCTTTTACGGCATTCTCATCACCTGTAATAACAACTTGTGACGGAGAATTGTAGTTAGCGACATCAACATAGCCAACTTTATTTCCTTCTTCCAACCCAGCTTTCAAAACATCTTCGCTTGCATTCAGAATTGCAGCCATGCTTCCGCCCTTGGTTGCACCCATTAAATCTGCTCGTTTTTGAATTAATCTCAAAGTTGTTTCAAGGCTCATTACACCTGCTGTAAACATAGCGCAATATTCTCCTAAAGAATGTCCTGCCGTATAGTCAGGAATAATATTTAATTCTGAACGCAAAGCCTCCATAAGTGCAATTGAAGTAGTAACAATGCAAGGTTGAGTGTTAACAGTTTGTTTTAAATCTTCTTCCGGACCTTCAAAACAAAGGGTTGTAATATTTTTTCCTAAAACTTCATCAGCAGTATCATAAATATTTTTTGCTTCTTCATAATTTTCATATATATCTTTCCCCATGCCAACAGCTTGTGAGCCTTGTCCCGGGAATAAAAATGCTATTTTTCTCATGTTTTTCTCCTTATATTTTTTACTACTAGCAGATTCCTTCTCTAAGTCTTACAACAGCTCCTCCCCATGTCATGCCGGCACCAAATCCGCAAAGAACAGCAGTTGAACCGAGTTTGATTTTGCCTTGTTCTACACCTTCAACTAATGCTATTGGAATAGAAGCTGCGGAAGTATTTCCATAGTATTTTATGTTAGAGATAACTTTTTCATCAGAATATTTAAGTCTGTTTTGAATTGCCTCAATAATTCTTTGGTTAGCTTGATGAGGAATAAGGTAATCAATTTCATCAGAAGCCATGCCGGAAGCTTCAATACACTCTTCCACATATGAAGGAACTGTAGATACCGCAAATTTATACACTTCTTTTCCGTTCATATGGATAAGTCCATCACCTACAGTATCCGCTTGTTTAACAAGCGGACAACACTTAGAAGGCATATTTGTTTGAATCATCTGACCAATCGAACCGTTTGCACTAATCTTGATTGATAAAATATCATCAATGCCATCTTCTGATGCGGTAACTACCATAGCTCCGGCACCATCTCCAAAAAGAATTGATGTTCCTCTGTCTTCCCAATTTGTAATCTTAGAATTGTTGTCTGCAGCGACAATTAATATTGTTTTATAAATTCCTGCTCCGATAAACCCTCTTGCTACTTGAAGAGCATATATTAATCCGGTACAAGCTGCGGTTAAGTCAAAAGCAGGAATAGTTTTTTCTATCCCTAACATTGCTTGCATTGTACAAGCTAATGTCGGATATAGTTGAGGAGGAACAGATGCCGCTGCAATTATGCAGTCAATATCATTTACACTTATTCCAGCTTTTTCTATAGCTTTTTTTGCAGCATCAAAACCTAAATCAAGGGCTGTCTCATTCCCGGAAACAACTCTTCTTTCTTTTATTCCTGTTCTTGTATAAATCCATTCATCAGATGTTTCATATAACTTTGTTAAGTCTTCGTTAGTGATAACTGTCTCCGGAACAGAATATCCAACTCCGGCTATTCTTAGCGGTATATAATCATTCCCCATTGTAACTTCCCCTTTAAATATTTACTATATTAGCGCGCGGAAAAAGTCGAAAAATGACAATTCTACGAACTTTTTCAAACACGACCTTAAGTGTATGAAATGCGTGTCATGTGCGGAATAGCACACAACCTGCATTAAAACCGTACTATGGAGACTGCAAGAAAAATTTTAATTTTTTCCGCAAGCTCATATGAAAAATTATACCATAAAAACAGATTGTGACTTCTTAAACTGTTTTTCACTTTAAGTCTTTAAGTTGTTAGGCAATAAATTCTTACCAATATGCGTTGTTGCCTTCACCTTTTATATACTCAGCATTATTAACAGGATATTCATGCTCGGCAGGAAATACCCAATTGTCGTTTATTAATTGATTTATATCCGGACTATTCAAAATCCATCTTGTACCTTTTATGCCAAACAATAGCTGCAATGCACCGGCAACATGAATTCCAATTTTGCCAATTACTTTTGCGTGGTGTGCTAAATGATATCCATATGCTCCGGCACCTATCAAACATATGTCAAAATCTGTATTTTCCATCTGTTCTTTCATATCATCTAGGGCATTAAACCATGTTCCGTATTTTTCTTTTAAATTATTTTCACCAATTCCTTGCGGTGCTTTGATTAGTTTTAAATCAAAATCAGGTAGTATTTTATTATTTTTAAATAGTTTTTCTCTGATTGCATATTGTTTTGCTATTGTATCAGTAAACGGATGTATTACCAAAACTTTTTTGCCTTGCAAATATTGTGTCCAAGTGTTTTCTAAAAACATACCATTACAAATAGGACCGGTAGTCGTAATTTTTATATCATTAGATGCATAATCGCGTAATAAGTGAACTTTTGTTGTATAATACTCCGGAGATGCAAAACAATTCCAAACGGTCAAAATATCAACATCTCGTAGATAATTAATTGCTTCACTACTAAATCTAATTAAGGTATTATTATCAAAATCAAAGATACCGGGTAGGATTCCTGCTTCTCTTATAAGACATTCAGGGTATTTTATTTGTAGAACAGTGTTTTTTCTTTCATAAAAGTATTGAATAATATTAAACTCAGATCTCCCGAATCTTGCAATCATGGCCGGTTTCCCGGCTTTAATAGCATTGGCAATTAATTCATTTCCTTCAATCGTATTATGAATATACCTTCCTTGCAGGTGATTTGCTATTTCATAATTTATCCACTTTCCATCGAGTCTGAATTTACGTCTTACATCTAATATAGTTTTATTAAAAACTTTTATGAGTTTATGTTGAGTTTTTTTATCATTATACGCATGTAAGATAAATTCTAAATTCATATCATATTCCTTTCAAAATACCATGTCTTATTTCAATTGCATCTACACCCAGTTGGTCCAATGCTTTCATTGCAAGCGATGAAGGTTCGTCTAAGATTGCTAGCAGTAAATCTACAGCTTCAATTTTTTGTTTATTTGTTTTTTTTGCTGATAGCCAAGCTCTTTCCAAAACTCTTTTGGCACGATTTGTAAAAGTTATATCATTTTCAAAATATTCATTGCCAAAACCAACCAGATTTTCAACTACAAGCCTTGCATCTTTCATTGTTATTTCTAAATCATTTAATACTTCAAAAGCGAGGCTTGTGCCTTCTGCAATTATTCCAAGCAAAAACATTTCAGTTCCGACAACATTACGTCCTATTCTTCTGGCTTCTTCTTTAGCAAGTTTCATAATAGAAAGTGTTTCCGGCATTTGTTTTTCTATTGGTTTTAATATTTCATCAGATAATTTTTCTCCGTTAATTCCCAATGATTTAATGATATCATATGCAATACCTTTTTTATTTTTCAAAAGGCTTAAAATGATGTGTTCCGGAGTGATTTCAGAAGAGCCAAGCTCTTTAGCTATTTGGAAAGCATTATTCATCATTAAAAATGCATTTGGAGTAAATATAACTTTTTTCCCTTCATATTCTGCTTGTCTGGATTGCTGTTCAGAAAGTTTTTCGTCAAAACTTAGAGTATTCAAACCGTATTTATTAACAGTCTGTACAAGTTCAGAATCAGAATTTTCTAAAATTGATGCCACTATTTGTTCTGTTCCTAATATTTCATATCCTTTAGCAGAAAGTTTTGAAACAGCTCTGTCAAATACTTCTGAAAGAGAGGGGCTTTCGTATATGGATTCGAAACTGCTTTTAAGATTATCTTCTTCCGTTTCCGGATGTTCTAAACGTTTGATTTTTTTTTGTACAAGTTTCGTTAAAATATCACGAGCCGTGAAATAATCAAAATTAAATTTATTCAAAATATTTTGGATATTAGAATTTTTATCAGTTATGACTGACAAGAATAAATGCTCAAAAAGAATATTATTATTTCCAGATTTACTTGCTAAATCCAAAGTGTGTTTTAGAATTTCTTTGTATGAGTGACTAAATGGAATATTTTCTTGTACACCACTACCGGGAGTTACATATTTTTTTACTTCCGATTCTATATTATCAAATGATATTTGATACATCCTAAAAATCTTTAGTGATACACCTTTTGCTTCATTTATAAGTGCAAGTAAAAGATGTTCAGGCATTACTTCATTACATTTCATAAGTTGGGCCAAGTGCTGGCTTTCAGATACTGCATTAATCGCTCTTTCAGTAAATCTTTCAAACAATGTTATTCTTCCTCTTCTATATCATCTTCGTCTTCTATTGTTTGAATATATTCACAAACTCTATTAAATTCATTCTCATCTTCTATACTCTTGAAGTATCCGTTATCTTCATCTTCTTCAACGTATTCCATTACAATAACTTCTGTTTCTTCGTCATCTTCCTCTAATGGAATTAATAATGCATAAGTCTTTTCTTCAAAATCTATTACATCGTAGATTTCGCATTTAATAACACTTCCGTCTTCCCATAAAACTTCAACATACTGTTGTTCTTCGTTCATTTCTTCATTCATAGTTTACCGTCCTAAATATTGTTCTAGTATCACACAGGCACTTTCCATATCAACAAGTCCCTTATTTTTTCTGAAATCAATCTTCCGTTCGCGAAGTCTTCTTTCAGCTTCTTCTGATGTTAGTCGTTCATCTTCCATTATTATATCAAAACCCGTAATTTTTTGTGAAAAATCAATACAATCTTTTCCTTGGAATCCGATTGAATCATCCATATTCTTAGGTAATCCAACAACTATTTTTTCGACTTTATTATCTCTTGCAATTTTTTTTATTTCTGAAATTGCCCAATCCTCCGGTTCTCTTGGAATTGTAGAGTGAGGTGTTGCAATGACTTGGAGAAAATCGCTCAATGCTATACCAATACGTTTGGTTCCAACATCTAAAGCCATTACTTTATACATGATCCACCCACCTTGCCTCTATGCTCGATATAATCATATCTAATTGTAATAGTTTAAAATCATCATCAAGCTCTTGTTTGTATTGAAATACTGTAGGTGCTTCTTTTTTATTTTTCAATGTATATCTGCGTCCAACATAATATTCATAAATACTTTTTCTAATTATGTTTGTTAAAAATTGATAGTTTGTACCTAATGAGTAGAATATTTGAGCAAGCTCTTTATCTCCCTTTGTATTTCTTAAATAAGCTGCTAAATTAAACATAACTAACTTATAAGAAAGCTCAGGTGCAGTATATATATAATCATAATTATCTGCGATAAATTTATCCAAATCTATACTAAAATTATTTTTCTTATACTCATTAGAAAGTTTATCTATAAAACTACAAAAAGTGTCAGAAGTAATTTCATCAAAAAACCAATTCTGGACATAATCACTCAAGCAAAGTTTATCAATATCTTTTTGATTTAATTCTATTTTCTCTATGTCTAATTCCGGTTTTTCCGGTTGTATATCAAGTAAAATACTTTCCCAACAGATAAATTCGTACGGCACCAATTCATTATTAATGTACGAGTTTTCTTCTGCTTGATTTAAAATATATTTGGCAATTTCAGGTTTTATTTGGTATCGTTCTTTATAATTGTAAAACTTGTCTACAATTCTGTCAAAATCGTTTTCTGTCATTGTTTGGAATCCAAAAGCATCTAGGATGCCATATCTTGGATTTACTACAGTGGCAAGAAATTGTAGCGATTTGTCTTCTCTTTGGCGAGAAAATATTATTGCTATATTGCCATGTCCATCAGGAAAAGAAATAAATGTTTTATAAGGTTTTGATTCTTTTAAAATGTTAGTGTAAAATTCATTCGTATTATCAACTCGAATTCCTGCCATTTTAAGTTCTGATAATGCTTTGTTGATGCGGCTGCTTAAACCGGGCGCGGCATATTTCTTAGCATTTTCCAGTGCGTGATATGCCAATTGAGATTTAGTTCGTCCTAATATATCCAATGCAATGAAACCGACTTCAGTGTTCATATAATATAAAAATACGGGAATTAAAATATTTGCCAAACTATCATAGGCATAATCATCTTCTAAAGATTTTATTAAAATTATCTTGTCTTCATCTGATAAAGCTCCTAAAAAATCCATAAAATCAATTTGTGCTTCCGGATTCATAAGCGCTGTTTCTAATAGTTGTTTTGTTTCCTCATTTATCAATACATCAAACTTTTCAAAATATCCGCTTATAACGTCATAATCGACTTTGTTACCCAAATCTTTTAGCATGTTAAAAGCAATCATCTTTAAATTGTCATTGTATTCAGATGATTTAATGACATTCCATAATTCATCGCTTAGCATATCATTGTCAATAAGTTGAGATAATAACCAGCATATAAGCATTGCCTTATGCTCAGGAGCTGTTATAAGTTCTCTTATCAAAATTTCTAAAACAGTCTTTTTGTCATCAATCGTTTTTAAATCGGTGAGTAGTGCTGGTTCCGGAATGACTGATGTTTCAAGTGCAGATAGTGTAGCCAATATTTCTGCCTTTATTTGAATTTTATTCATAAAGTTCCCCTATCTAAACATATTTTGATTTTAGCCTAAAATGGTATAGATGTAAAGATTATGAAAAGGTTAAATAGTACAAATTTATACGTTATTTTAAATATTTAATAAATGAGGAATTAATTTCATACCTTTCACAATAACGTTTTAATTCTTTTATAACAACATTAGAAAGTGCAAATACTGCAATTAAATTTGGCACTGCTAAAAATAATGTTACTGCATCGGATAAATTTATTATACTTTGAAAGTTCATTGCAGAACCTGCAATTATGCATATACAGTAAATGACTTGAAATGTACGAGTCTTTTTTACACCTTCGCCAAATAAAAAGTTCCAAGCTTTTACTCCATAGTATGAACCGCAAAGCATTGTTGATAAAACAAAACAACTAGCCATTACGGTAAGTAAAATCGGAAAAAACGGACAAATTGTGCCAAAAGCTTTTGATGTAAGTTCGATTCCAGCAATGCCGTCAACATTAAGGTATGCTTTAGAAACAACAATAACGAACGCGGTAGCAACACCAACGATAACAGTGTCAACAAAAGGCTGCAGCATCGATATAAATGCTTGAACAACAGGTTTATTAGTGTTAACCGCAGAAAATGCAATTGGAGCTGTTCCTAAACCGGATTCATTCGCAAACATAGCACGTCTAAAGCCCCATAGCAGACAAGCAAAAGCACCTCCTGTCATTGCACGAGGAGAAAAAGCTTCTTTGATTATTAGTATTATTGTTTCCGGTATGTGGTGAATATTTAGTATACAAATCAAAAAAGCACTTAAAACATAAAGAGAACACATTATAGGTGTCACTTTTGATGTGAATTTTCCTATTGCTTTAATCCCGCCAATAATTGTAAACCAAGTTATCAAAGCTACAATTGTGCCTAATATCCAACCATTATCAGCAAATATGCTTGAACTTCCTCCTGTAACTTCAGTTATTTGTGCAGTCATTGCATTTATTTGAAATAAGTTCCAACCTCCAATCATTGCAAAAACTGCACATATAGCATATATTTTCGCTAAGTATTTACCGGTTTTTTCGGCGAATTTCCCATTGTTCATAAAAGCTATAGGAATATAGTACATAGGTCCGCCTGAAACGGTTCCGTCGGGATTTGAATGTCTAAATTTTACTCCTAACAGAACTTCAGAAAATTTTAATGCCATTGAAAATAGCCCTGCAATTATCATCCAAAATATTACGCCAGGACCACCTATAGAAACTGCTGCCGCTGAACCTGCCACATTCCCGATTCCGGCTGAAGCAGATATTGTTGCACTTAAAGCTTGAAAAGATGAAAGCTCGCCTTTTTTCTTTCTTTGATATCCGTTTGGATTGTTATGCTCAAAATTATCAGTAATTAATTTAATAGCATGTTTAAAACCCCAAATTCCGATAAAATCTGTCCGAAAAGTGAAAAATAAAGCAGCTGTAATTAATAGTGCAACTAAAAACTCGACTTTTACTTCTCCTATTGTTATATATGAAAAAATAAAACTCGAAATCTTATCTGCAATTGGTGACAGCAGGCTATCTATTACGGCATCTAAATTCATATTCATATTTTACTATAAAAAGAATATGTTGTGTTAATCTATATGTATATCTCTATTAAATATGAATTTTACCCTTTAAAATTGCTTTAAAAATAGCGGTAGAAGCTTGACTTGTAAGTGGTTTTCCAAGAGTTTCCATTTCTCTTATCCATTGTTGAAAATTCTTTAGGGGAACTTTCCACCAGCCTCTTGTAATTCCACCATCAGTTTTTGCCTTAGATACAGGTTTTAACTTTTCCACCTCAGCATAAAAAAAGTGAGTGGCTTCATCAGTTAGTCCCGGACTGCTCATAATTGGTTTGATTTTGCCTGTTGATTTAACCGGTTCGCTTAGCGATTCAAAATTCTTTGCAACCATGCCTGTTTCTTCTGTGAATTCACGTTTTGCGCAGTCTAAAGCTGATTCCGAACTATATTTTGCTTCATCTCCGATAATTCCGGCAGGAAATGATAACACTCTCGAATCTTTGCCATTTCTTACTAAATCAATTGGTCTTGCTTCTTCTTGTAATATCGTATATTTTTCACCTTTAGAATCCGTATAGACAGGAAGTGTCATTGCAACATCGCCAACTGTATCTATAGTCCCTCTTGTTGCCATGGTCCAAGATGCTGTTGCTTTTCCTTTACTATCATAAGCGGTCATTTCCATTCGTTTTATGAATTTATCAAAAGTAGATTTTTCATTTGTAATTTTCCACTCCGGAAGCGGTTCTGCTAAGGAGGATATAAATGTGCTGCCAAAAGGGCCCTTTGTGGTAGATGGAGCTTTCCCTAACTTAGTTTTACTTGGATGTGGAGATTTTAATAATCTTTCATACATCAATTGTTTTTCTCTTTGTTCAGCCCTTTGTTTTGCTCTAATGGTTGTCACTTATCTCTCCTGTATCACTTAAATTACATCAATAAATTTATGTACTTGAGGAATCAGTCTTGTTTTATGATGTATATTTAAGCACTTATTTAATATGTTTTGCATAAATTCAGAATTAACAGAAAGCTGATTCCCTTTCATCATCGGTTGTAATATAAGTTCTATATCATACTTATTACATAAATGAGTTATTTTATGAATTTCAAAATCATTGATTTTTTCGTTGAAAACAACCTTTGCAAAAAGTTCTTTTTTTATAGCTATTTTGAAAAAATCTTCATGAATATCCCACATTGGATTTAAATTTGTTGCGGATGGCAGTTTTATATCTGCTGATACATAAGTAATATAATCAATAACTTCTTTCAATTTGTCCGGTAAAGTTCCGTTTGTTTCCAAATAAAGAGGTAAATTTGATTGTTCTGCAAATTCTTTTATAAAATCCGTGTATAATAACGGTTCTCCGCCTGTTAGTGAAACTGAATGACAATCCGAATTTTTATTACAAATATTTGTTAACTCCTGAATAGAGTATTCTCTGGAATCATTTGCATCAAAGTCTGTGTCACAATATGAACAGTCTAAATTACACCCGCAAAGCCGAATGAACAACTGCTTATATCCTACATATGGACCTTCTCCTTGTATAGACGTAAAAATTTCTTTAACATTAACCATGCTTTTATTATCGCATAATTAAAAAATTTTTTTCAATATGACTTTATGAAAAATGTAAAAAAAACGTATTCTAAGCCTTCAAAAAGAGACTCCATTCTACATTAGAAAGGAGTCTCTAGTAAATTTATTCTTATAAACTAATTTATTCTTTGGAACATATATCCAATTCCGCGTGCAGTTAATATCAATTCTGGATTTGTAGGATCAACTTCTAATTTAGAACGAAGTCTTGAAATGTGTACATCTACTACACGAGTATCGATTCTATGATCTGCCGGATATGACCAAACATGCTGTAAAATCTCATTTCTAGAATATGCTTGACCAGAATTATTAACTAAAAGTTCAAGCAAACTGAATTCCATGCCGGTAAGTCTAATTCTTTCATTCTTTTTATATACTTGGCGTCTAGCAGTATCAATCTTAATCATTCCTGTGGTAATCACATTTTTATTACCTTTAGCATTTGTATTTGAACCTGTTGACGGTGAACCCGGTGCTGGAATAATTACATCTTTGCTTATAGATCTTCTTAAAACAGCTTTAACTCTAGCTTCCAATTCTTTTGGACTAAAAGGTTTAATAACATAATCATCAGCTCCAAGTTCTAAACCTGTAATTCTTTCAGATACATCGCCCAAAGCTGTTAATATAATGATAGGAACATCAGATGTTCTTCTTATCTCTCTTGTAACACCATAACCATCCATTTTAGGCATCATAACATCAAGTACAACTAAATCCGGATTAGTTTTATTAAATACTTCAACAGCTTCCTCGCCGTCTTCTGCTGTTACAACATCATATCCTACCATTTTTAAACGTGTTTCTAATATTCGCCTAATGCTGGCTTCGTCATCTGCAACCAAAATCTTTTGACGAGACTCTGTTTCTGTTGATTCTAATTCTTCATTCTCTGCCATACTATCATCCTTTTATTCTATTAGTACTACTTTACAAAAATTTGAATTTCTTAATATTTATACATATATCTTAATAGAATTTAAAGAAATTTGCAAGAGGGGAGAATTAATATAAAAGAGTAAGTTTATTTATCCTTTTCATGCAAAAACGAGAACGAATTTTTCGTTCTCGTTTTGATTTCATATTTGTATATTTAGGCAATTTCTATCGGTTGTTCATTTGCATGCCCCTCTTTTCTTTCGAAAACGAGTTTTTCTTTACCCTCTCCTTCAGAAGTGTCTAACTTTAATAAAATTGTATCGCCTGGCTGGTAAGCATTTCCCAAAATTTCTTCTGCCAGTTCGTCTTCAATTTTTCTTTGAATAAGTCTGCGAAGAGGTCTTGCACCGTATGCTTCATTATAACCGTCTTTTGCAAGATAATCTTTAACTTCATCAGTTACCTCGATAGAAAGCTCTCTTTCTGATAGTCTTTTGAATAAGTCTTTCATCATCAAGTCAACAATTTGTCTTATTTCTTCCTTACTCAAGTGAGAGAATACAATAATATCATCAATACGGTTTAAGAACTCCGGTCTGAATGCTTTTTTAAGTTCTTCATTTACTGTATCTTTAAGTTTTTCGTACTTATCTTTCTTTGCATCATCTGCCGTAGCTGAGAAACCGAGTTTGCCTTGTGTTGTAATCATACTTGCACCGACATTTGATGTCATAATGATTATTGTATTCTTAAAGTTAATATGTTTACCTTTAGCATCCGTTAAACGTCCGTCGTCAAGGATTTGAAGCAGGATGTTAAAGACATCCGGGTGAGCTTTTTCAATTTCATCAAAAAGGATAACTGAATAAGGTTTCTTTCTGACGAGTTCTGACATATGACCACCATCATCGTATCCTACGTATCCCGGAGGAGAACCTATAAGTTTTGCTGTAGAATGTTTTTCCATAAATTCTGACATATCTACACGAATCATATTGTCTTCGCTACCAAATACGGCTTCTGCTAATGCTTTTGCAAGTTCAGTTTTACCAACACCGGTTGGACCTGAGAAAATAAAGCTGCCGATAGGTCTGTTTGGTGATTTAAGTCCGACTCTTGCTCTTCTTATTGCTTTAGAGATTGCATTTACTGCATCAGATTGACCTATAACTCTCGCGTGAAGAATTTCCTCCAGTTTCATAAGTCTTTCTGATTCACCCTCAGTAAGCTTAGTTACCGGAACACCTGTCATAATAGCAATAACTTGTGCAACATCTTCTTCTGTTACTGTAGGTTTATTTGCATCGTTTTGTCTGCGCCATTCTTCAGAAACTTCACGAATTTTGTCTTTCATATTTGCTTCATCATCACGTAAAGCTGATGCTCTTTCGAATTCTTGATTTCTAATAGCATCTTCTTTTTCCTTGATGATAGCTTTTAGTTCCTTATCAAGTTCTTTGCCTTCCGGGGAAAGTGTGCAAACTTTCAAACGAACTTTTGATGAAGCTTCATCAATTACGTCAATAGCTTTATCAGGTAAGAATCTGTCATTAATATACTTGCTTGATAATTTTGTGGCAGCTATTATTGCTTCATCTGAAATATTCAAATTATGGTGTTCTTCGTATTTTGATTTTAATCCTCTTATAATTTCAATAGTTTCATCAATGGTAGGCTCTTCAATGATTACCGGCTGAAAACGTCTTTCAAGAGCAGAGTCTTTCTCGACATACTTTCTGTATTCATCAGATGTGGTTGCTCCGATAACTTGAAGTTCACCTCTTGATAGAGCCGGTTTCAATATGTTAGCCGCATCAATTGCACCTTCAGCTGCCCCTGCACCAATAAGAGTATGCATCTCATCTATTACAAGAATAACATTACCGGCTTGTCTAATTTCGTCCATAATCTTCTTAAGACGTTCTTCAAACTCACCTCTGTATTTTGTACCTGCAATTAATAAGCCCATATCAAGCTGGATAATTTTCTTATCTTCTAAAATATCAGGAACTTCGTTATTAACAATTCTAATTGCAAGACCTTCTGCAACAGCTGTTTTTCCAACACCGGGTTCACCGAGTAAAACCGGATTATTTTTAGTTCTTCTTGCAAGAATTTGTATAACTCGTTCAATTTCTTTTTCTCTGCCTACAACAGGGTCTAGTCTCATCTCTGATGCGGCGAGGGTTAAATCTGTACCATATTCATCAAGGCTTGGAGTTTTAACTTTGCTTGATGAAGATGATGACGATGATGAACCTGAACCACTACCAACTCCGGAACCGGCAGTCGGCTTAGAATCACCCAGCATCTTTACAACATTAGTTCTTACTTTATTTAAATCAACACCTAAATTTTCTAAAACTCTTGCTGCAACTCCTTCCCCTTCTCTTATCAGTCCTAAGAGTAAGTGTTCGGTACCTATATAATTATGACCTAATTGTCTTGCTTCATCCCAGGAAAGCTCTAGTACTCTTTTTGCTCTCGGAGTAAATGGGATTTCAACAGCAACAAATCCAGAACCCCTTCCAATAATCTTTTCAACTTCTATACGAGCATCTTTAAGATTAACTCCCATAGATTTAAGGGTTTTTGCTGCAATGCCGGTTCCTTCTCCGATTAAACCAAGCAGAACCTGCTCAGTTCCGACAAAATTATGACCAAGTCGTCTGGCTTCTTCTTGTGCCAGCATAATAACCTTGATCGCTTTTTCTGTAAAACGTTCGAACATTAATAAATTACCTCTTCTTAAAATACGTATTTTCTACGTTAATTCTACTAAATTTATATAAAAAATTCAAGTGGGTATGAGTATTGGTTAAAGTCTTTAGGTATCGAAAGAATAACATTCCGTATTTCATTTCGTATAACGAAGAATTTCTTTTGTGCAATCTAAGGCAATATCCGTTACTAAGTCCATATCGTCTTTTTCTATAATTAGTGGTGGATTAAAGTATATAACGTCGCCTAACGGACGTAAAAGGACTCCCTTTTCCAAAGCTTTTTTATATATCTGGTATCCGGTTCGTTTTGTATAATCCAGCGGTTCTTTTGTGTCTTTGTTTTTAACAAGTTCTATTGCATTTATTAAGCCAATTGAACGAACTTCTCCAACATTTTCAAGCTGTAAAAATTTCTCTTTTATTATTTGGTTAAAATACTTTGCTTTTTCTACAGCTTTAGGAATAATCTGTTCATCCTTGAGTATGTTTAGAACTTCAATTGCTGCTGAACACGCAAGCGGATTCCCTGCGTATGTATGAGAATGCATAAATGCTTTGCCTTTAAGATAATCATCATAAAAAGCATCGTAAATTTTTTGTGTAGTAACGCAAATAGACATTGGCATATATCCACCAGTTAGTCCCTTTGACAGACACATTATATCCGGGCTTATACCAGCATGGTCAAATGCAAACATTTTTCCTGTTCTTCCGTAGCCCGTTGCAATCTCATCTGCGATAAGATGTACGTTGTACTTGTTGCATAACTCTCTGAGTTTTTTTAGATACAAAGGCGGATAAATTTTCATTCCGGCAGAACCTTGTAAAAGTGGCTCTACAATTATGGCAGCTGTTTCATCCGCATAAGTTTTAAATGCCTCTTCGGCTTTTATAAAGCATTCACAATTGCAGCAATCACGACACTTACCCCATTTACATCTATAGCAATCTATACCTTCAATTCTTATGACATCTAAAAGTAAAGGTTTGTATAGTTCAGAATATAAATCAACACCTCCTACTGCTAAAGCGCCTAGTGTTTCTCCGTGGTATGCATCTGCTAATGCCATAAATCTTTTCTTTTGAGGATTTCCGGTTTGATAATGATACTGAAAACTCATTTTAAGCGCCATTTCAATTGCTGCAGAACCGTTATCTGCAAAATTGAATTTACAAAGTCCTTTTGGCAGAACCTCCATAAGCTTTTGACATAGTGTTATAGCTGTTTTATGAGTAAAATTTGCAAATATAACGTGTTCCAGCTTATCAACTTGTTTTTTTATTGCTTCATTTATTCTTGGATTAGAATGACCTAAAAGGTTACACCACCAAGAACTTATTACATCTTTATAGCATTTTCCGTTAATATCATACAGATTGATACCTTTTCCACTCTCAATGACAATGGGCGGAAGTGTTTCGTAATCTTTCATTTGAGAACACGGGTGCCAAATATATTTTAAATCCTCTTCTTGCCAATTCATACCAAATTCTCCCTTTTTTAGTTTAATTATATGCCATAAATTTTTCTGCGCTATAAAACTTTTTAGGAAATATAATCCGCAGTTATACTATCAAAAGGAAAATTTCTATATTAAGTATTTTCTTAAGAAAACAGGATTTATTGAGCCATCTTTGCATATAATAATTTGTCGAAGTAGTATAGAGTGAGTTCTATGAGTGCTTTTGGTGAAATATTATTAGTATCTCCACCTCTACTTACAACACCTGCCCAATCCATATTTGCTGTTGCTATCGGAGAATCTGTACTCTTTGCATATCCTGTAGATTGACCATAGTGGTTTGAGTTAATTGTAGCCGCAGTAGTTCCAAATGGACAATCAGGTACTTTTTCAACACCGTTAGTAATAGCTTTTGCTTGTGCTTCACGGAATACACTTGTTATTACATTTGGATCAAGAGATTTGTATGGTTCTGTTTTCTTAATACGTTTGAGCAATTCATCCATAACTAGTTCATATTCACCGCTGTCAGTCTCATTAACAAAAGTAACACTTCCGTTTGAACTAGTTTTATAACCTCCGTCATAATTCCAGTTGGCATCGTTTCCAATAGTGTCTGTTGTTCCATAGTGAATTAATCCGGAAGTTAACTTAGAATTTGCATAAGCTGTATGTCCTGTATATAAATCTTTGTACTCAGGATTTGTGCTTAATCTGTTCAGAATATTTTCTAAATTGTTCATTGTTGTTCTTAAGAACGATGAAGTAGCATTAGATTGACTTGATTTGAATGAATTATATGACGTAATCCAAGCAGATTGAATTAATCTACCTAAAAGTTCTTCCCGCTCAGTATCAGTACTGCCTAAACTTTCATATGCAGCATTGTTTCTTGTCTTAAATTCTGATATAAGTGTTGCCTTAAATGTATTGTATACTTCTGTAGTATTGGATTGTTCAAATACAATATCACCTTTTTCATCAACACCAAACTCTGTATGAATAGCAGTTTGACCATTTACCATTGTGGATAATTTATCCGTTGCTATATCGTCTAATGTAGTTGCAAGATTTTTAAATGATTCTGCGTATTTTGCTTTTCTTTCTGCTTCCTGCGCTGCTTTATCAGCTTCAAGAACTTTTGCATCTAGTTTGGTTTTTAATGCTTCAAGTTCAGATTTTGAACTGCAAGCATCTATTGTTGTAACATAGTTTGCTCCATAAATCTCAATAATAGCTGCGCGATAGTCACCACCTTTTGCTAAAATCTCTGCAACATAAGCTTTTGCTTGAGCTTTTGCATCGTTTAAATCTTTTTCAGCTTCTGCTTTCTTTATAGATTCTTCAAGTTCGGCAACTTTTGTTGACATAAAATCATCAACTAAGCTGCTTTTTAATGAAGTAAACTCTTTTGCTTTTTTGTTAGTAATTCCTTTTTTCACGAACTCTGTAATCATTGCATCTATAGTTTCCGCATGTTTACTGTATAATTCACTTTTTTGGTCTTGAAGTTTGCTTATAATTTCAGCTTTAACGTCTCGAACAAGCACTGCTTTTTGTAAATCGTTAAGACCGCCATTTGCGTTATAGCTTGAACCCAAAAGTTCGATTGATGCGTCGGAATTTGTATCAGCAGTATCAGCATAAGCACTGACAAGTTCCCTTGCGCGCTGTGCTATTGTGTCTATATCTGTGGAACCATCGCTGTCTGCGCTGCAACCGGATAAACTTTGGACATATGTATCTACTACTCGTTGTAGAGCTTTGTCTTTATCTGCATCATACCCATCAATATCTCCAAATTTTTCTTGTATAGTCTCTTTTGCAACGTAATCTGCAGTAGTCTGCCTGTTTGTTTCTTTAAAAGCATCACAAACTCTCCAGCATTCAGCTTTAGCATCTTTGTTTTGTTTTAAATAGTCTAATGCCTTATTTAATAAGCTTTCTTTTACTGAATTTCTCCAATTATCAACATTTTTGATTCCGGCAGGAACTTGTTGAGAGGCAACGTATGCATTGATTTTATCAGTTGCTTTTATGATTTCTTCAGCTAATTTAAGCTCATCACAATCAAGGGCATTTTTGTTGTTTATGCCGGTAGAACCGACTTTTCCTGATGTTTTTGAATCAATGGATGCCCAAAATTTATTAATTATATCTTGTTTATTGCCGTCAGATTCAAAACAAAATTCATTAAGCATAAAATTCCTGAATTCGGTTTTTATTACAACTCCATCATTATTACCGTATTTCTCATCAATTTCTTTTTTCCAATTTTCTACTGAACCGAAATTACTGATAAATTGATAAACTTTTGAGATTTCATTGCCCATAATCCAGACTCCTTTTGTGCCACTAATGTGGCTTAAAAATTTATTTTTTCTATCATGTATAACGGCACTTTTATTTTAAAACTTTAATTTTTTTTTAAAATTGTTACAAAAATTTACAAAACTTAAATAAATTAATTTTTTATACAAATTTTAATTATAAATGTTGAATTATTTAGTTGGGTGTCATAGAATGAAAAGGAGATTTGACTCTGGGGATGTGTTTTACAAACGGATGTCGTATTTTATATTGTAGTGTATAGAATTAACATATGTTAATAATTTGATTAACTTACGTAAGACATGTTAGAATCATAAACTACCAATTAGCAAAAGGAGATATAAAAAATGGAAGTGACACTTGAGAATCCGACTGAACAAAAATATTCGACTACAGAATTTGTTGGCGGTAAGTGGCAAAAAGAAATTAATGTAAGAGATTTTATACAGAGAAATTACACACCGTATGATGGAGATTCAAGCTTTTTAGCTCCAGCAACGGAAGCTACAAAAAAACTTTGGAGTGAGTGTTGTGATTTGTTTAAAAAAGAGCGGGAAAATCTAGGTGTCTTAGATATGGATACTAAGGTTGTTTCTACGATAACTTCACATGGAGCAGGTTATATAGATAAAAATCTGGAAAAAATTGTTGGATTACAGACCGACAAACCTTTAAAGCGCTCATTGCAACCGTTCGGTGGAATTAGAATGGCTGAAAGTGCTTGTGAAGCATATGATTATAAAGTAGATAGCGAAGTTTCGATGATTTTTAGAAAGTACAGAAAAACGCATAACCAAGGTGTTTTTGACTGCTATACTCCAGAAATGCGAAAAGCGCGTCATGCTGCAATTCTTACAGGTCTTCCGGACGCATACGGAAGAGGTAGAATTATAGGAGATTATAGACGTATTGCACTATACGGTATAGATAGACTTATAGAAGACAAACACGAACAGCATGCTTCTCTCGATGGAGAAATGACTCCGGAAAAAATTCAACTTAAGGAAGAAATTGCAGAACAAATTAGAGCTTTGGAAGAAATGAAAGAGCTTGGTAATATATATGGATTTGATATTTCTAAGCCTGCAAGAAATGCAAAGGAAGCTGTTCAATGGTTGTATTTTGGATATTTATGTGCAGTAAAAGAGCAAAACGGTGCTGCGATGAGTATCGGAAGAACATCTACTTTTTTGGATATATTTATTGAAAGAGACTTGCGAGATGGAATTATATCGGAAATAGAGGCACAAGAGCTTATAGACCATTTTATAATGAAACTGAGATTGGTTAAGTTTGCAAGAACGCCTGAATATAATGCTCTTTTCTCCGGTGATCCAACTTGGGTAACAGAATCAATCGGAGGGGTTGGTGTTGACGGACGTCACATGGTAACAAAAAATTCTTTCAGGTATTTGCATACTCTCGAGAATCTAGGAACCGCACCGGAACCAAATTTAACGGTTTTATGGTCAACAAGACTTCCACATAACTTCAAACAGTATGCTGCTCATATATCTATAACTACTTCTTCAATTCAGTATGAAAATGATGATATGATGAGACAGGTTCATGGGGATGACTATGCAATAGCTTGTTGTGTATCTTCAATGGTTGTCGGAAAAGAAATGCAATTTTTCGGAGCAAGAGCAAATTTAGCTAAGTGCTTGTTATATGCAATTAACGGCGGTGTAGATGAAAGATTAAAAGAGCAAGTTGGTCCAAAATTCAGACCTATTACTTCTGAATATCTTGATTATGATGAAGTTATGGAAAAATACAATGATATGATGGAATGGCTTGCAGGATTATATGTAAATACTTTGAATGTGATTCACTATATGCATGATAAATACTGTTATGAACGTTCACAAATGGCGCTTCACGACAGAGATGTTAAAAGATATTTTGCAACCGGTATTGCCGGTTTATCAGTTGTTGCAGACTCTCTTTCTGCGATAAAATACGCAAAAGTAAAGACAATTCGAGATGAGAATGGTTTGGTTGTGGATTATGAAGTTGAGGGAGATTATCCGAAATACGGAAATAATGATGACAGAGTTGACCAAATTGCAGTAGAATTAGTCCATAAATTTATGAATATGATTAGGAAACATTATACATACAGAAATTCAATTCCTACAATGTCAATTCTTACAATTACATCAAATGTAGTTTACGGAAAGAAAACAGGAAATACTCCTGATGGACGAAAAGCTGGTGTTCCGCTTGCGCCAGGCGCAAATCCAATGCACGGACGTGATAGTAATGGTGCTGTTGCATCATTAGCATCAGTTGCCAAGCTGCCGTTCGGTGATGCTCAAGACGGTATTTCTAATACTTTTTCAATAATACCAAATGCTTTAGGAAAAGACGAAGTGTTTATGGGTGATTTGGATATACAACTTGACTGCGGATGTTGTGAAGGAACTTTATAAGTGGAAAGTTGAAAGTGTAAAGTTGAAAGTTGTTTAAAATGATTTTCCACTTTCCACTTTCCATTTTCAACTAATAACAATAAATAGTAAAAATTAGTAAGAAATGGAGAACAAAAAATGACAACTCAACAAGAAGAAAATTTAATAAATTTATTAGACGGATATGTTGAAAAAGGCGGACATCATTTAAATGTTAATGTATTCAATAGAGAAACTTTAATTGATGCACAAGCCCATCCGGAAAAATATCCTCAATTAACAGTAAGAGTTTCCGGGTATGCTGTAAACTTTATAAAGTTAACAAAAGAACAGCAAGATGATGTAATCTCAAGAACATTTCATTCTTCTCTTGGTTCTGAATCAGTACAACATAGTGAAATAACAAAAACATATGAAACGCCGATTTCTGATAAGGGTAGTGAATTACTCGAAATTAACCGTGGAGAACAAGTAAGAACATCTGTCGGTTCTATGTCTATGCCGTCTGATTTTAGAAAAAATTCATCAAAAATTGAAGAAAAAATTCATTCAAAAGTGTAAAGTTATTCTTGCGCAAAGCAAACAATTGCAGTCCATGTTAAGGTTAAATGTGTTCGATTTGGTTTTAATCAAACATGTCTTGTCTTTCTGAAGGGGCAAGGAGCTTTTGTGTCAAGAATCCAGCCTATTATTCAATTTTCCATTCCTTTAGTGCCTTTTTGAAAACCACTTTCAATTTTCCGTTGGAAAATTCTATTTCCCATTGCCTTAAAACATCAATGTGAGCTTCTATTTCTCCTCACTCCTAGCCTACTTCTAGCGGTTTATCAAGTGAACGAATTGTTACATCAAGTTCATTAGGGAATACGGATTCCATATTACGAATAAAATCATTATTAGAGCTTACCCAAAAAATAGGAGATGTTAATATTCTTGTGCTGTATCCGTTTATTGGAGGAAGTTTAAACATTACAGGGTCATCTCCGTGATATTTAGCAAGAATGTTTTTTATTCCGCACAGTTCTTCATACTTAATCTCTTTTTTTAATTTAACAGTTACGATGTTTGCATTATCGACAGATTTAGCAGAATCAACAAGTACAGATATTGAATCTTCTCCTCTATGCTGCACTTTTCCGGTAATAATAACCTTTTCATCAGGAATAAGAATGTCTCCAAGTTCTTGAAGTTTTTTGTGAAAACAAACACAATCAACTTTTCCGGTTAAATCTTCTAATGTTATAAATCTTAAGAATTTAGACGGATCTTTCTTTGTAGGAATTTGCCTTGTCGCAACAATAAGTCCGCATATTGTAACTTGTGTTTCTTCTTTTTGTTCCGCAAGTTCTGAGATATTATGTGTTTTTAGAAATTGCATCTTATCCTGAATAGAAAATAAAGGATGTGAAGTTACATAAAATCCTAAAAATTCTTTTTCGAAAAGTTGAATTTCTTTATCAGTATATTCCTCATCACTTCCTTGAAGTTGATATTGAGCATTGGAAAAACTATCATCTCCACCAAGTGTTGCAAATAAACTTACTTGTCCCATTGCTTTGTCTTTTGCTTCTTTAGCAGTGACATCAAGAATATATTCAATGTTGTCAAAGAGTTGTTTACGGCTTTTTTCGATGTTTGAGAATGCACCTGATTTAATTAAACCCTCTAAAGATTTTTTATTTACATATTTTGCGTCAACTCTTTTGCAAAAATCAAAAATATTCTTAAATTCTCCGTTTTCTTCTCTTTCTTTAATAATAGCCTCTACAACCGGAGCACCGACTCCTTTAATAGCAGCCATTCCAAAACGTATATTATCACCGTCCGGTGCGTATTCTAAATAAGATTTATTAATATCCGGCGGTAATACTTTACTACCAAGTCTTTGTGCTTCTTGAATGTAGAGCATTGTTTGATCTTTATTATCAGAAACACTGGATAGAAGTGCTGAAAAATATTCAACAGGATAATGGCATTTTAAATATGCTGTTTGATATGCAACAAATGCATAGGCGGCAGAATGTGACCTATTAAAACAGTATGACGCAAATGCTAGAATTTGATTGAATAGTTTTTCTGCATCTTCTTTTTTCATATCATGTTTTGCAGATGCTTCAATAAACTTATCTCTTTGCTCCTCCATTGTTTTAAGGTCTTTTTTACCCATCATACGGCGGACTTGGTCTGCTTGACCTAAAGAATAATCCGCAAGAACCTGGAAGACTTGCATAATTTGTTCTTGATATACAATTGTACCGTATGTATCTTTCAAAACAGGTTCCAGTAGAGGATGTGCATAAGTAATTTCTTGCAATCCGTGTTTACGTGCAACGAAGTCATCAACCATGCCTGAACCTAACGGACCCGGTCTAAAAAGAGCAACTAAAGCGCCTAAATCTTCAAATACGTCAGGTTTAAGACGTTTTACCAAATTCATCATACCTTGAGATTCAAGCTGGAACACTCCGATTGTTTCACCTTTTACAAGCATATCGTATGTAGGCTTATCATCTAGGGGAATATGATTTATATCTACATCTATTCCGCGGTATTTCTTAATCATTTTTACTGTTTTAGTAATCATGGTTAAGTTTCTTAACCCTAAAAAGTCCATTTTTAATAGGTCTAAGACTTCTGTTGCTTCGTGTTTCGGATAACCTGTTTGAACAATACCGTCTTTAGATGGCTGAACAGGTAATATAGTATCAAGTGGTGCGTGAGATATAATTACACCCGCTGCGTGTGTACCGGTTCCGCATTTTAGTCCTTCTATCGCTACAGCCATATCAACCCAGCGCTTAAAACTTATTACTTTACCAGTATCCGGATTTGTTATTTGAAAATCTTCTTCATACAGTTGTTTAAACTCTGAGCTTCCCTCTGTTTCTATGATATCTCTTAACCATTCCGCTTTTGGATTTGTTGCCCTTGCAACATCTAAAGCCGGCTCTATTAATCCTGTAATTCTGTTACTATCAGTGAATGGGACTTGTAAGACTCTTCCGACACCTTTAAATGCTGCTTTTGGTGCATAAGTAGAGAATGTTATAATTTGACAAACCTTATCTTCACCATACTTTTGAGTTACATAATCAATGACTTCTCCACGGCGTTCTATACAAAAGTCTATATCAATATCAGGCATGGTAAAACGTTCGGGATTCAAAAATCTTTCGAACAAGAGTTTGTGATAAATAGGGTCAATATCCGTAATTTCTAATGCATAAGCTACAACCGAACCTGCAGCAGAACCTCTTCCAGGTCCTACCGGAATATCGTGAGTCTTTGCAAAATGGATAAAATCCCAAGTTATCATAAAATAAGCAGGAAATCCCATTTGATTAATTACACTCAATTCATATTTTGCACGTTCTACGATTGAATCCGGAATTGGGTCACCGTATCTTTTCTTTAAACCTTCAAAAACTATGTGTTCCAAATAATTTTCAATCCCTTGAATATATTTGGCTTCTTCAATTACATCTTCTCTATTTTCTGTTTTATTTTTCTTTTTTAATCTTTCTACAATTTTTTCATCTACATCATCCGAGGTGAAAATAAATTCCTTAGGTACATCATAATGTGGTAAAGGTGCGTTATGGAGTTCAATCTCCACATGACACTTATTACAAACTTCTTCAGTATTAGCGCAGCACTTCTCAAATGTTTCATCATCCATCCAAGAAAATGCTTTACGCATTTCTTCTTTAGATTTTATATAAAATTCGTTATTTGGAAATGAAAATCTTTTTTCATCATCTTTATTAGCATTAGTCTGCAAACATAATAATGTATCCTGCGCATCAGCATCTTCTTTTTTTAGATAATGAGAGTCATTTGTAATAATCATTTTTATATCAAGCTCTTTTGCCAGTTTCATAAGCATAGGATTAGTTCGTTTTTGCTCATCTAAATTGTGGTCTTGAAGCTCGATATAATAATCATCTCCAAATAATTCTTTGTATCTTTTTGCAACTTCATATGCTTCTTCTTTTTCATCTTTTAAAAAGTGCTGTAGAATCTCACCGCCTAAACAAGCTGAAGCACATATTAAGCCTTCTGAATGTTTTTGAAGAAGTTCAAAATTTATTCTTGGTTTATAATAAAAACCTTCACACCAAGCTGTTGAAACTAGCTTAATAAGATTCTTATATCCTTTATCATTTTTTGCAATAAGTATTAAGTGATAAAGCGGATTATTGTTAGAATCGTGTACGTGAATATCCCCTGTATGAACATAAAATTCGCAGCCTATAAGAGGATTGATTTTATATTTTTCTGCAAGCTCATAAAATTCAACAGCAGAATACATTACACCGTGGTCTGTGATTGCTATTCCGGGTAGTTCATTTTCGGCAGCATATTTGACTAAATCTCCTACCCTAATCATACCGTCTAATAGAGAATATTCTGTGTGAATGTGAAGTGGAACAAACTTTGACATAATTTAATTTTATCATAAAAAATTCTTATAAAATAATTCAACTAAGAATATATAGAATTCACAATTTTGTATACAAGTTTTAAGTTTTTATTATCAACATTATTAATAATTTTATATAATTGTTCTTTTAGTTCGGCATTGTTTTTTTGTTCTTTAAAATCAAATAACTCTTTGATATCAACATCCAGAGCATCAGCAATTTTTACAATTAATTCAAAAGAAGGATTTGTTCTTGCTGATTCAAGTTTTGATATATGGTTAGGTGAATATTGCAAAAGTTCGGCAAATTTTTCTTGAGTTAATCCCCGTTTTTGCCTCAATTCACTAATACGTTGTCCAAATTTTAATAACCTAGATTGCATAATATCACCTCGTACTATCCATACTAGTGTGAATTCATAATTATTAAAATTGAACGGTATGATTAGATACACTTGAAAAGTAATCAAAATATGATTATAATAAGAGTATAATATTGAATATTATGATTACAACGAGGATATTTAATATTTTATAAGTACATATCTAATAATATGAAAGGAGAACAAAATTATGTCAGGAATTTCAGGTTATGGAAATTACAATTTCAGAGCACCAAGAGCAGGTAATACAGGTAGTGCTTCGAGTGCAGGCAGTGCATCAAGCGCAGGTAGCGCATCCGGTGAAAGTAGTATTCCCGTTGGTGCATATGATGCTTCATCAGATACGTTTTATGGTGGAAGTATAGAAATTGATATAACGCGAGTTAAGGATCCTAGCGGTAATTATACATCTGTACAAGTTGAAAATGATAATTATGAATCAAATAGGGTAACACACGATGATGGAAGCTATGATGAAACTATTACTTATGAAAAATCAAAAGGAATACCTGCGAAATAGTAGTTGGCAGCGCGCATTAAAATGCACGAAAAATTCATAATCAAATAGCATGCCTTGGTAAATCAGGGATTTACCAAGGCAGCATACTTAAATATTTATCCTTTATATTTTATCCCTACACTGAAAGGACAACTTTATGCAATTTAACAAATATAGCTTATACTCAATGAATGTCGGAATATCATCCGTTGATGAGGTTGATGAATGTATACAGACTTTGCAACGCATGACTCAATATGATGATGTTGTAAAATTTATTACCAACAGATTCGGTGATGTCGGGGAAAGAAAACTTTTTGAGTACAAAGATATAGATAAACAAATTGAAATCAAATTTAAGCCTGATGCAGTTGAATTCCACGCAGCACGCAAGTGGAAACAATACTACGGAAAAGGCTGGAGAAAACCTGAATCCTAAGTCATTGATGATACACAAAGAGCTTGCGGAAAAATTAAAATTTTTCTCGCAATCTCCATAGAACGGTTTCAACTCAGGTTGTGTGCTATCCCGCACACGACCT
>CAJOOM010000172.1 GCA_905236775.1 Candidatus Gastranaerophilales bacterium | reverse complement strand
GGAACGACGAGGCTCGAACTCGCGACCTCATGCGTGACAGGCATGCGCTCTAACCAAACTGAGCTACGCTCCCATATTCAATTTTCATTGTAGGTAATGGCTCCATACAAGCAACTAACTACACTACTAATATTAACCTGCTAATTTTTTTTTGTAAAGAGGTGTGTGAAAAAAATTCAAAAGATAAAATGCCATATCTTAAATTTTAACTAAAAATCTTGCTTTAAAATACTTGCCCTTACCGCCTGTGTTTTCATCTAAAAATACGTTTTGTGCTGTTAATTCTTTTTCTTCCATACGCCCTCTTTAAATTTTGCATACTAGAACGGTTTCGATTTGTTCAAAATATCAAAAAACTAAGTTGTAAAGCCATAATCCTTTGCTGTTATTGTTGCCGTGCCGTCATCGTTATATTTAATATCCGTTACGTGCAATCGTAAATGTTTTCGTTTGTTGTGAAGAATGAGCTATCAGCCATTACAGGGGTCATTCCGCAACGACAATTATATGTTTCGCTTAACATATAATTGATTTATTAAATTACTTGTCATAAAGGCATGAATAATGGTAAAATATTTATAATTGGTGGAGAGATGGAATTAGGTAAATTATCCAAAATACTAAAGAACAACGACATTGTCCTTGCTATCGGCTTGGTCATTATAGTCGTAATGATGGTTATTCCAATTCCTGCTCCATTTCTTGATTTGCTGCTAACAATAAATATATCACTTGCAGTAGTAATACTTTTAGTTTGTTTATACACCCAAGAACCACTAGATTATTCATCTTTCCCAACAGTGCTACTTATTGCAACATTGTTTCGTCTAGGTTTGAACGTTAGTTCTACCAGATTAATTCTTCTAAATGGACAAGCGGGCAATGTTATAAGTGCATTTGGTGAGTTTGTTGTTGGAGGAAATTACGTTGTCGGTGCAGTAATATTTTGTATATTAGTTTTAATCAACTTCATGGTTATCACTGGTGGTGCAACTCGTGTCGCTGAAGTATCTGCACGTTTCACGTTAGATAAAATGCCTGGTAAGCAGTTAAGTATTGACGCCGATTTGAATTCTGGTTTGATAGATGAAGAACAAGCCAAGGAAAGACGAAAGAAACTTGAAAGAGAAACGGATTTTTACGGTACCATGGATGGTGCCTCTAAATTTGTAAAAGGTGATGCTACCGCAGGTATCGTTATTACCATAATCAACATTGTTGGCGGCTTAATTATAGGTGTAATTCAGCTTCACATGGATATTACTCAAGCTCTCGGAACCTATACTATATTAACAGTTGGTGATGGTTTAGTATCGCAAATTCCGGCACTCCTTATATCAACTGCTACAGGTTTAATCGTATCTCGAGCTTCAGGAAAAGAAGAATCTTTGTCTGTAGATATTAAGAATGAAATGTTTAACGACCCAAGAGTATTAGGTGTCGTTTCCGGTTTACTCGGTTTTATGGGAATTGTACCGGGTATGCCTACTCTTCCATTTTTAACTATCGCCGCAGTTGCCGGCTTTATGGCATTCAAAAAAAGCAGGGAAAAACAAGAGATAGTTCAAAGCCAAGAGGCTCAATCTGCAGAACAAGCGCAGCAAGAAAAATTAGGCAAAAAAGAAAGCCGAGCAAAGGCAACCAGAGAAAGTGTTATGGAGTTGCTTAATGTTGATACTATCGAGATTGAAGTGGGATATCGTTTAGTTCAGCTTTTAAATGTTGAAATGGGTGGTGATTTACTTGAACGTATCGCTCAAATTAGACGTCAAACTGCTTTAGATTTAGGTATAATTCTTCCGTCTATACGTGTTAGGGATAATTTACAACTTTCACCAAATTCGTATCAAATTAAGTTGAAAGGTGTACCATTAGAATCAGGGAATGTCTATCCGGAAAGATTTTTAGCCATGACTGCAGGTGATCCTGTAGGAAATCTTGCAATAAACGGAATCCATGCTATAGAACCTGCGTTTGGTTTGCCGGCCCTATGGATAGAGGCAAAAGATAAGGACTTGGCTGAGATGTCCGGTTATACCGTTGTTTCGGCATCGGCTGTGATTTCAACGCACATTACGGAAGTTATTAAAAAATGCGCTTCTGAGATACTTTCCAGATTTGATGTACAGCAACTTATTGATAATCTTAAAAAAGAAGTTTCAGAAGATTATGTAGAAGATATTATGAAAGATATTTCAATCGGTGATGTTCAGGTTGTAATGCAAAATCTTCTTAAAGAAGGTGTTGCTGTAAGAGATTTAAAAACAATTTTGGAAACAATTAGTTTACAAGCTAAAGTGAGCAAGAATCCGAATTTCTTAACAGAACATGTACGAATAGCTTTATCAAGGAATATTTGCAAACAAAATCTAGCGGATACAGGAGAACTGTATGTTATTACACTGTCTCCGGATGTTGAACAAACAATTGCTAAAGGTGCAAGTCCTGATGGTCAGAGTGTCTCTCTTGATCCTGCATTTACTAAAAACATGCTTGATAAGATGAATATGGAATTAGAAAAAGCAATTACAACAACTGGAAATCAGCCGGTAATACTATGTGCTTCTCCAATAAGGCTTTTATTTAGAAGGTTAATTGAAAGAACCTATCCACAAATTGCAATAATGTCGTATAATGAAATTAGTCCAAATGTAAAAGTAAAATCGGTTGGAATGGTTAAAGTATAGATGAAAGGATAAATATGAGAGAGTTATTAAAATGTGAGCAGTCCGTAACAATAATTCCGCAGGATTTTAAAAATACTAACAAAGGAACTGTTACAAATGTATCTTCGGAAGGTTTTAAAATGAAACTTAAATATAAACCTGACGGGTTGATGGTTAATCATATATGTGATTTTTATTCCCTAACAGATAATGGTTATCTCTATTTTGAGTCTTATATTCAAGGACTAGAAAATAATATCATAACTATTGCAAATCCTGTTAAACACAGATTCTTGCAACGTCGTAAATTTACACGTGTAAAATTTATAGAAAATCTTGTACTAACTTGTGGTGAATTATCCCATAAAATAAGAACTCTTGATATATCAGCCGGAGGAATGAAGATACAGTCTGAAGATAATATCGATATGGAAAAAGAGTATGACGTTACCGTAAAATTAAGTGATGAGCAAGATATTAAATGTAGATATCAACTTATTCGCGTAGAAAAAGGTGAAAACGGACTCTATACTATTTCAGGAAGATTTACTCATTTAACTAATGTTGACAAAATGACTCTAGTTCAATTCTGCATGAAGAAAGATATGGAAACAATGAGTAAAAAATAAAGGATGTCTATGTATACGGAAACAATAAGTAAGTTGTTAGTAGCATTAACTATTATAATATTAGGAACTATATGTATGGCAAGAATGGGTGCTATTAATATGCATACAATTTCTTCGACTGCTGTTTTATTGATACCGGCTGTTGTTGTAATGGGATATCTTGGACATAGAATGGGACAAATTCTGGATAATCCAAAAAATAAAGCCGATGCAGACTATAAAATTGCAGTATTAAATGCTTTAAAGAAAATGGATAAGTCTATCACACTGCAAGAATTAAATGAAAAACTTACTAAGCAAGAAGAAGAACAGGATATTTCTGATATTGATGATATAGATGATGTAGATAATTAAACGGTTGCATTCATAATTAGAGCAAAAGATGTTTTATCGATATTTTTATAGAACTCATAATTTAACTCTCCCTGTTTTTTATATTTTTGAAAATCTTTTCCGTATCGTTTTATAAAATTTGGTTTTAAATCGTCAGCAATTCTACTATAATTCCAGTCATAATCAAGATATTGTTTGATTAACTTGTATGTGTTAGCCCAAACTTTTATCTCAGGATTTTCATCAAAAAATTTGTCAACCTCCGCATATTCCCAAAATATAGCTTCAGCTTTGTCTTTTGAATTTATTGAAGAATTTTCGTTGTCTTGTCTATAATAAACGTATGCATCGGGAGTTATAACCATATTTTGGGCTTTACAAAAAGCTTTAAAAGTGAATGCAACATCTTGATAACTGGCACCCGGAGTCTCTAAATATCTTACATTGTTATTTCTTATAAATTCCGTTTTATAAATAGCACTCCATACAGTTGGTTGTTTCAATAGAAGTTCCGGAAAATCTCTGGTTTTGATTACTTGATAGCTGTTATAACCTGCCAGCCGAAAATCTTTTTCCGAATGATGGTCGGTTGTAAAATATCTAAACCAAGCAGATTTTACAATATCCGTATTGTATTTAGTTGCTAAATAAAATAAATTCTCAAACATATGTTTATCAGCGAAATCATCTGATTCTAAAAAGCCAATATATTCTCCGCTTGCTAAATCCATTCCCAGATTATATGAAACCCCCATGCCGGCATTTTCTTTGTGTATAACTTTAATTCTGCTATCCAATTCCGCGTATTTGTCGCATATTTGCGGGCTGGAATCTGTTGAGCCGTCATCTATTAATATAAATTCAATATCCCGAAATGTTTGAGAAATTAAGCTACACAAACATTCCTCTAAATATTTCTCCGAATTATAAACAGGTGTTATTACTGATATTTTGGGCATAAAATCTCCTTACACATCTGTATATTTAATAAACTCTTCCGGATATTTTAAATCTTTCAAGAACTGATTTGATAATTTTATATTTTCTTTTGACCAGTTAAGATTTTTAGCCATCCTTATACGATTTTGGATTAGTTTTAACAAAGTTGGTTTATATTTATCATAAACTCCGTGCTCTATCCAAAATTCTCTCAAATGCTTTACTACATCAAAAACATCAGCCATTTTTACATCACCTCTGTTTGCACGTCTTACTATAGAATCATCTCTATAGCGGTAGTTTATCAAGCAATCCGGTATCATATACGTATCAGGATTGAGTGTAAAATACTTAAAATAAAATTCTCCGTCTTCAAACGTTAAACCTTTAGGCCAATTTAGATTATATTTTTGAATGGATTCTCTCGTGTAAGCTTTTATCCATGTGAAATCAGAACAACCGGCAATATTATCCGGAGTTAATGTCATTAATTTTTCACTTTGGTTATTTATAGGTGCACTTTGAAAAGAATGTGTGTTTTCAAAATATTTTCTTGCATTAAACCATACACTTGTTGTTTTATGCTTTTCAAATGCTGTTTTTAAAGTTGAAAGACAATATGTATTCAACCAGTCATCAGAATCCAAACACACTATGTATTTCCCTTTTGCGGCTTTTAGTGCTGTATTTCTTGCTTCAGCCAAACCTTGATTTGACTTATGATGAAGTATTTTTATTCTTTTATCATTTTTCGCGTATTCTTCTACTATTGATATAGAATTATCACCGCCGCAGTCATCTACGACAAGTGCCTCAAAATCTTCATGTGTTTGATTAATTACACTTTCAATACACTGTTTTATATATATTTCTACTTTGTATACAGGAATTATTATTGAAAATTCAGGCATGGATATTTTCCTCCTCTAATTCCATATCTATTATTATTTTTTGCATAAATACCGCATTATAAAATTCAAAAATATCCCTGTAGAAATCACTTACAATCCAGCATAAAGACTTAATATTACCAGTAGGTTTCAAATCAAAATTTTCGCATACATTATTGTTATAAAATTTTAAAGCATTCTCAAAGTTATTGTATGTAATTAAATCTTTTAAAATGTTAAAGTATGCCTTTTTATTTTCTTTGTTTAAACGTATTGCAAATTTATTTATGTCATTATGATTTTGAGTTTGTGACAAAATTTTCGATAAGTGTTTCTCTGTATATTGGATATCTTCCCAATAGGTTTTATTATCATTGCTTGTTTTATTTTTGTAATCTTCTATTTTAGATTTTATAATTGTTAAATATTTTTCTAATTCTAAAACACCATCATAATCTTTATTTTTGTGCAAACAAATCATCATATACACAATTGCATCAAATCTGTCGCATAATGATAATATTACCTCCGGTAATTCTTCATCTAGGTTTTCTGTATCAGCACAATTAAATCCCATCGCGCTTAAATTTGTAGCATATTTAAAGTAAAAATCGGGATTTGTATGATAAAGATATTTATTGTATGCTGCATTTGCAATATCTCTGTTTCTGACTTTGTAAAGGAAAATGTCTCCGACTTCTTTATAAAGCGCATCTTCATGTGTTATATGCCATATCTTTTCTAAACATCCACCCTCTTCATGATATAAATTTTCTTTTGCACATACTTTTTTAAGTTCTTTAAGAACAGTTAGAATTGATTTTCCGGTGCAAATAATTTCTGCCCATTTAATGAATTTTTCTCTCATACATCTCTCTTTCATATAACACAAAATATTATACCAAATATTATGGAATATTGATAAAATATTTACTTACTCTCCATAGTACAAGTTCTCGTTTGTGCTTGCCGGAAGCATTACACAAAACTCTGTATAATCTCCTTCTATGCTCTCCACCGTTAAGTTTCCGCCGTGCGCTTTTGCAATCTGGAAAGATAAATACAATCCCAAACCGGTACCGATTTTTCTAAATTTTTTTGCAGCAGAATAATACTTATTAAATATTTTTTTGATATCGTTTGGAGAAATTCCTTTTCCATAGTCTTTGACTTTTATGATTATATATTTAGGAATCTCACCTATTGTAATCTCTATTGGTGAATTTTGAGCGCCATAAGATATTGCATTTTGTATAAGATTTTTTATAACTCTTTTTAACTGAATTCTATCAGCAAGAACTCTTATATCGCGAGTAGAGTTGAAAACAAGAGTATTATGAGATTTATCCGCAATAGGAATCATTTCATAAATAATTTCTTCTATAAAACCCTTAAGCATTATATTTTCTCTATATAGTCTAAAATTTTGTCCTTCGTATTTGTATGTTTCAAGCACAATCTGAACCAAATCCAAAAGTTCACGGTTAGATGACTGCATATTTTTAAGTGCAATTTCCTGTTTTTCAGATATCTTGCCAAAGCTTTCATTTAAAAACAGTTCCAACATATTTGTTTCTGCAATAATAGGAACTTTTAAATCATGTGTCAGAGTAGCAACAAAATCTTCTTTTAATATTTCTAATTCTCTTTGGTCTGTTACATTTTTTATTACAATTACATATCTTTTTTTTCTGTCTTCAAGTTTTATTTCAAAGGCATCGGCAGTAAAATTAGAGGCTTTATCAGCATATATCATTATCTCTGAATCTTTTAAGTTTTCCAACTCTCTGTCCGGCGGTAATTCTATATAGTTTGTAATTAAAGTCCCAATTAGGTTGCTGCCGCCTGTTTGAAACCATTCGCTTATTTTAGGAGTAGCTCTTAAAATTTTAAAATGTTCATCAATTATAACAAGTCCATCTGATAAGGAATTCAATACAGCTTCAAGAAGTTTGTTTTGTCTATGAAGTTCGTTTTGATATTCATTAATCATTTTTTCTCTGTCATATAAAGTTTCAATCATTCTATTTAAACTTTCTACTAATTCTTTTGAATTAGGGAAATTTTCTTTTGCTATTTTCTTTGTTAAATCTCCATATCTGATTGAATTAATTGTACTGGTTATTGTTCCTAAATAATCATTGAGTTTGAGCCATTTTTTGCTTGTTATTCTTGCCATAACAAAAAGGAATACTAAAACTGCAAGAACAAATACATTAATTACGTGGATGAATAAAGTTTCTTTATTTTGCATAAAAGTTGCTAAAAATTCTAACAGCATTCCTACTCCTTAATATTTGTTTACCCATAAACTATTTTATGGTATAATTATATCAAACAAATAGGGTAAGTTAAATGAAAAAGATTTTTGGATTAATAGTAGGGAGTTTTATCGCGTTAGGGGAGGCTTTGAGTGCCGAAAAATTTGATATAATTCCTGATTTACCGGAGCCATTAGCATCTGCTCAAGCATCTTCAATTACAACAAGTTCTGTCGAAAATGCTGATAATGTTGTTCGTTCTGTTGGTTCTGAACCAAATATATTTACACTTATATCATCGTTAATAATAGTTATTCTTTTTATTTTTTTGTGTGCGAAATTTTATACTTGGTTGAAAAAAGTAGGGTTTAAGGTAGTTGGACAGCAAGCCGGAAGCATTGACTCTTCGAGAGTAACGGTTGTATCAACAACTCCTTTGGGCAATAATAAAACTCTTCATGTTGTAGAATTAGATGGGAAACGCATGCTTATAGGCGCATCTCCTAATTCAATAGATTTAATAAAAGATTTAGGAAGTTATCCTCCTGTTGATATTGAAGATGGAGAATACTCAAAAATAGAAATTCCAAATATAAGGATTCCAAAAATAGAGATTCCTAAGATAGAATTTCCGGATATAGGTTTTACAAAAGCTTTTAAAGCAAAACCTGTTGAAAAAGAAATTGATGATGAGCAAATTCAAAAAACAAAGACTGTAGAAGATAACAACAGTAAAGATAATTTTGAAATATCGGAAATATATGAAGAAAGTCCTGACGGAATAATTGATAAATTATTTACATCGACATCTGCAGGTGATACGGAAAAGGTTATAGAAGAAAACAAAGAGGATGATGCGCATACAATCAATCCGGATGAGTATGCACTTTATAAAAAATATTTGTAATAATGGTTATGTGTGTATAAGGAGACTTAGGGAGAGTGTACAATGTCAAAAACTGTCACAATAGGAAATAAAATAGTCGGTGATGGATTTCCTTGTTTTATAATTGCGGAGATTGGTATTAACCATAATGGTTCTGTAGAACTTGCAAAAAAAATGATAGATATTGCGGTTACAACAGGATGTGATGCAGTAAAGTTTCAAAAACGGACAGTCGATGTCGTTTATACTAAAGAAGAACTTGCAAAAGAGAGAAAGAGTGTATTCGGGAATACAAATGGTGATTTGAAACGTGGGTTAGAATTTGGAGAAAAAGAATATAAAGAAATAGATAAATATTGTAAACAAAAAGGTATAATTTGGTTTGCATCTTGTTGGGATGAAGGAGCGGTTGATTTTATAGATAAATTCAATCCTCCGTGCTATAAAATAGCATCGGCATCATTAACGGATGATAATTTGCTAAAGTATACAAAATCAAAGGGTAAGCCTATCATTTTGTCTACCGGCATGAGTACCATGGAAGAGATTGAACATGCTGTATCAATTTTAGGTGAAGATAATTTGGTAATATTACATTGTACATCGACATATCCATCTAATACTGAAGAGATGAATTTGAAGGTGATACAGACTTTCAAAGAATATTTTAACTGTCCAATAGGTTATTCAGGTCATGAAAGAGGAGTTACACCATCAGTAATAGCAGTTGCAATAGGTGCAAATGTTGTTGAAAGACATATTACTGTGGACAGAACAAATTGGGGCTCTGATCAAGCTGCAAGTTTGGAAACTTCCGGACTTTATCATATGGTAAGGGATATTCGCCAAACACCGATTCTTTTGGGGGATGGGAAAAAGATTGTTTATCAAAGAGAATTGCCGATAATTGACAAACTTAGAAGAGTAAAAGGAATAAGTGCAAAGCAACTCAAGATAGAGGTGGAGAAAGCATGACTTTGAAGTTACCTAATACTATAAAGTTTGTAATTACTGATTTTGACGGAATATGTACTGATAATTGTGTATATATTGATTCTAAAGGAGAAATGTCCAGAAAACTAAATTTTAAAGATATAATGGGATTTAGTATATTAAAAAAACGAGGATACAAAGTAGGGATAATCTCGGGCGAAAAAAATTCCGCAATAGAAAAAATTAGAGAAACTTTTAAAATAGATGAAGTGCATCAAGATATTAGAATAAAACTTGATGTGATTAAATCAATCATAGAAAAATACAATTTAAAAGATGAAGAATTCTTATACATAGGAGACGACGTTAATGACTATGATTCATTGTGTTATGTGAAATATAGAATTACTGTTCCAAATGCCGTAAAAAAAATTAAAAATATAGAGGGAATTCAAATAACAGATAATGTTGGTGGCGATGGAGCATTCAGAGAAGTCGTTGATGCTATAGTTGGGGAACTATAATTAAGAATTAGGAGGATATTATGATATCAAAAGGAATAAGAGGAGCAATAACAGTTGAAGAAAACACTCCGGAAGCAATAGGAGCTGCTACAATCAGGTTATTAAAAACTATGATGGAAAAAAATAATATTGAAGTTGATTCCATATCCCATGTTTTGTTTACTTTAACAAAAGATTTGAATGCAGATTTTCCTGCAAAATATGCAAGAGTTAATCTTAAGTGGAAAGATGTGCCAATGATGTGCTATAATGAATTAGCAGTTCCGACAGGACTGGCAAAATGCTTAAGAGTTCTGATTGTAGTAAACTGTAGTGAATATTTTGAACCTGAGTTTGTATATATGGAAGGAGCGGCGGATTTAAGAAAATGAAAAAAGTGCTAATTGCGGATGACGAAATGGGATGGATAAATTTCCATAAAGGAGTAGTTCAAGGACTTTTAGGTGCGGATGTTGTTGTAGATACTGTACTTTGTGCTAAAGACGGATATAATTTAGTATTAGAAAATGAAATGGAACCATATGATTACCTAATTACTGATTTGCATATGGAACGTGATTTCTTTCCTAAAAAAGCTGGAATATGGTTAATTGAACAAATTCAAAGCCTGCCGTCATACAAAAATATAAAAATTATTATAATTTCGGATACACCTAATTTAAAAAGTATTGCAGACCCGTATAATGCCTATTGCATCTCAAAACGAGAAGTAATAAATTCATTAGAAAAATATAAAGCATTGTTGCAATAGCTTTTGAATCTAAAATTATATATACAAAGTATTAAATATTTTCTACTTTAGCCTTTTCTTCTACAGAAATAAGAGATGGCTGTGGTGAGCAGAGCAATGATTCCAAAAATTGTAAAATAACGTTTAAGATTGAATCCATGTTTTTTGTTCTCCTTGTTTTCGCTTGTTTTTTGTACAAATATATCTTCATTCAACGGTTTTAGCCTAAATTGTGATATATCCATTCCTCCATTTGCTTCTTTAAATATTTCGTTATTAATCCGCTCCAGTTTCTTGTTAGCTTCGTAATCCGAATAAACTACTTTTTGCGGGATTAGTGCCGGTAGTTCGTTGTGTGAAACGTTAGGAGGTTTAACTTTCATACTGTCTGATTCATGCGCTTTTAGTTCATATTGCTCAAGTTGTGAATTTTTATTAGCTGTTTGAGCATACGAACTAAATTGTTCTGTATAATTATTTTGTTGAATGTCATTCATACTAGAATAGTTCTCCATAATGCAGCAATTTATGTAATCTGTTTTTCGGTAAATACATCATTCCGATTTGAGGCGGAATATCCGGAATATTATTAACTATACATTCTTCTATAATTTTGTTGCTTTCAGGCTCTATAAATCTGAATCCAAGTTTAAAAAAGAATATAGCCGGCGATTCTCCTTTCATTATTGGAGCGGAAAAAGTTACAATTCTCCCCTCTGTTTTAGAATCGAACATTGATTTCTCTGCCAATTGCTTAATTGCCGCAGTCCCCAGTCCGTGCTTTGTCTTAGGGGATTGTATAAAATCTATAACATAACAATTTTTTAAATACTTTACTTTATGCTTGTATTTTCTCGGTTTGAATAATAACTGTGACGAGGCAAAAAAGTTCCCATCACTTGAAGTAAAATTTGGAGTGTACTCTGCTTCTTCTTCGACAATATCTACATAATCGTCATCAATTTCACCGGGGACAATTATATTATCTCCGCGTTTCACTTTTTTTATCCGAATATTCGCTTTTTCTTTAAGTAATGGAGTCTTAAAGCCTAATATCGGCGGCATACTTATGCTTGTTCGTGATGGAGTTGTTTTCGCAACATTCATCTTTGGACGCAAGTCCGTAGTCGTAATATTATTAATCATACCTACCTAACCTATATTTTCTAACCTTATATATATAAAGTAATTTCTGTCAAAGAAATTGCCTTTTTAAGAGTTAATGTAAAGTTTTGTAACAAAAATGTAAAAAAATAAAATTAAAATTTTATGATATGTAAAATAGTGAAAAATGTTATGATATATGTTATAATAATAGTGCAATGTATAAATCATAGGCAAAAAGACTATGTCTTTTGATTTCTCATCAAATATCAACCCACCAATGAAAGCAGGCGCGGCATACAAAGATGGAAGCGGTATGGGCGGCGGCGGAATGTATTTTCAGCAGGGGAAAAAAAGAAAAGACCAACCTGATGAAGATTTATTCGAACGAAAAGAAGATATAAATGAAACAGAGATTATGTTTTCAGAAGAATCTTTGGAAGATATTCCGCAAGAAAATATCGTCAACCAATTTGTTAATTGGTTCAGATTAAAGAAAAAATAGCTTCTGTCACTGTAGCCTTGATGTAATAGCTGCCGATTTTAAAATTGCGCAGCAATTGAGTTATTGAGTAAATAAGTGGATAGTGATTTACAAAAGGCAATGAGGGAATGGAGAATGGAAAATTGTTTTAAAAAGTT
>CAJOOM010000171.1 GCA_905236775.1 Candidatus Gastranaerophilales bacterium | reverse complement strand
TGAATATCTATTACAACTATTATTCAACTGATAAAACAAAAGTAATGATTATTACAGCATTTAAAATATAAGGAGTCTGACTATGAACAAAAAAGAAATAATTACGGATACATCAATTTATACAGATAATTTTGGCAATGTTCACGATATTAATGATGATATTGAACAAGCCGAAAAAGATATTATTGAAATGAAAAAAACATCTTCTGTTACTTTTAGGTGGTCAGAATTTGAGATTAAAAGAGCTAAAAAAATTGCTGAAAAGATGGGAATTCCGTACCAAACATATTTAAAAATGACCTTAAAACAAGCAATGGATATAGATGAAAAGAAATTTATGTGATTTTTTACATAAGCTTGCAATAAAATTAAATTTTCTCCAAATTTGTCAACTCTTGCTATATCTTGTTCTCTATTTTATAATCATTTTGTCACAAATCGTTTGAGTAAGAAGGAGTTTTAAATGAAAATATTGTTTGTTGCAGGAGAAGTTGCACCATTTTCAAAGGCTGGCGGGCTTTCTGATGTAGTCGGAAGTTTACCAAAAGCATTAGAAAGAGATGCTGAGATTGCAATTTTCACACCTCTGCATGGATGTGTAGATTACAACAAATGGGGACTAAAAGAGCTTGAAAATTCAGAAAAATGGATTACGTTTGGAACATCTCCTCAAAAATTTAAACTTCATATTGCAAAGCTTCCGGGAACAAAAATAAATGTCTTTTTCGTTCAAAACGATTGGTATTTTACTCCATTTAAGGAAGTTTACCCGAGATGGCTTGATCCAAGGTATGAGCACGAAAGATATATAGCGTTTTCTCTTGCGACTTTAGAGTATGCAAAAGATTTAAACTTCAGAGCAGATATAATTCACTCAAACGATTGGCACACAGCAATGATTCCTTTATATATAAAGGCAAACTATAAGTTTGATGAATTTTGGAGTAAAACAAAAAACGTATTTGAAATTCATAATCTTGCATATCAAGGTGTTTGGTTTGAAGATATCTTGGATTTTGCAAACATGAGAAAAGATATTGTATATAATGAATGGGGTTGTGAACACTACGGCAGAGTAAATTGGATGAAAGGTGCAATAAATTATTCAGACAGAGTTGTTGCGGTTTCTCCTACTTATGCAAAAGAAATTTTGACAGGTGAATACGGTGAAGGGATGGATTATACCTTGAGAGGGCACACAAATAAACTCCTTGGTATAGTAAACGGTATTGATTATACTGTATTTAATCCGAAAACTGATAAGACATTAGTGAAAAACTATGATGTAAATTCACTCAAAAACAAAGAAGAAAACAAAAAGAAAATATTGGAATATTTTGGTTTAAAATACAATCCTGAAAGACCTTTGATAGCTTTAATATCACGTCTTGTAAATCAAAAAGGACTGGATTTAATAAGACAAGTTGAAAATGATTTGAGATATATGAATGCTGATTTTATTTTCTTAGGAACAGGGGATAAATCGTATGAAAACTTGTTCATTTGGCTATCTAATAATACTCCAAATATTCGAGCTTATGTAGGATACAGAGGTGATTTGGCTAATCAAATTTATGCAGGCAGTGACTTTTTCTTAATGCCAAGCAAGTTTGAACCATGCGGACTTTCTCAACTTATTGCAATGCGCTATGGCTCTCTTCCGATAGTAAGAGCAATAGGCGGACTTGAAGATACCGTAACAGGGTACCCTCTTGATAATTCAACCGGATTCAAATTCTGGGGGTATGACGGTTGGGCAATGAAGGATGCAATAAATTGTGCTTTATGGGTATATAAAGATAAATATACCTTTAATGCTATGCGCAAATCTGCGATGAATGCTGATTTTAGCTGGAAAGAAAGCGCAAAGAAATACCTGCAAATGTATAAAGAATTAGCTTAATTGATAATCGTTGATTACATCATCTATGCTTAACAATTTATATGTATTCTTAGTTCGGTTATTAAAATTTATTTTATCGATAAATTCTTTTGCAGATATTGAAATCGCGGAAGGAGCAATTAATATTACGTTTTTTGCATCATAAAAGTCTTTTAATCCGTACAAAGATTTTATCTCGTCCAAAGTTGGAATTTTGTTTGAATTATGACATTTTATTATGGTTTTTTTGTTATTTTTTGTAATAACATAATATCCGCTTAAATTTAATTCATCAGCTTTTAGAACAGAATATCCTTTAGACATAAAAATCGCTTTTATTCTTTTTTCAAATTCTTCCTGTCTCAATTTCCTCCACTCAAAAACTTCTTCAGGCTTCTTTTTTGATACAAATTTCCATTTGTCTCCATATATTTGATTATTTGGAAATTTTATATCACCTTTTTCTTTTAAATTATTTATATCTATTTTGTACTTTTTAGCTAAAAGTATTAAATCTTCCAGTTCAAGAACTTTAAAAGAAGTGCCTAGTTTATCTATGAACTTCTGGCCAAATTTTGTTATGCCAGAAGTTGCCACATATATAATATCATCGGCATTAAAGTAATATTTATTTCCCTGCAAAGCTAAAAGTTCTTCCGGCTCAACTGCCCTGTAAAGATTATGCATACATTCTATATAAGATACTTTACCGTCTTTTGAAGCTATTACATCAATTCCTTTATCTCTGCTGTATCTTGTCGTTCCGGATTTATAACCCATTTTTTCAAATATCTCACACACCGCAAGTTCAAATTCTCTTTTACTTAAAACCGCCCAATTTAATATATCTTCATCTTTTATTTGTGAATTTTTATTTTTGGTAAGAATAGTTTTTATTCTTTCATATCTCAACATCAAATCTTCGAATTTATCATCATTTAAATTTAGTTTTTGTTTTATTTCTTCATTACTTAATTTTTGTCCAACCGACAGATTATTAATTTCCTTTAAAATATTTACGTCTATTTTTTTGACTTTTGTCCATAGTGATTTAAGTTCTTTGGAATGGGCAATTCTATAGTCAAAAATATTGTCGTTGTAACCCCATAAATTTATTATTTGATTTATTGTAAGCGGTGTATTTGTATCTATAGCATTTTCTAATATTTGTTTTAAATTTTTGTTTTCTTGTTCGTAAATACTTTTTTTAATTTTTCGTACTTGTTCTGTTAACTCATTTAAATCTTCATATCTTTGTATTCTTTGTGTACATATATCATAAGTTATATTGGCTCTTTTTGCTATTACGCGATTATTTATGTATTCTCCTTTTTCTATAGCATCAAGAAGAATATCTCTGATTTTTGTATTTATTTCAAGTGAACCGTCAGTTACAAACTTCTTTTCTGCACTCTTCCATAATTCTGTAAGAATTGGTGTTCTTCGAACTTTTAGATATAAAGAAGAAAGCTCTATATTTAGCTCTTTTGCAATATCCAACAGCATAAAAGGTTTGTTTTCTGCTATGCGATTTTTTAAAGCTGTTTTAATTTTTTCTGTCTTTTCTACAGATTCTGTCGGTTCAACATATGTCTTTTTCCTTGGAACACTTTCCCAAAGTTCTTTAATTTCAGGATAAAGATCAATTCTGCCTTTTAATGTTGGAACAGTTATATCTAAATCTTTTGCAATATCATCTAATAAAAGCGGCTGTTTTTGTTTAATTGCTTTTTGCATTATACCAATAATTTGTCTGTTTTCATTTTCAGTTTTTCGATTTTTTATATTTCCACCTTTATGTTCTATTTGATTCCATAATTCATTTAGTCTAGGTATTCTATATATATAACGTGTAAATGCTTTTTGCCCAATGTTAAACTTATGAGAAGTTTCTGCAATTGTGAGAATTTGCCCGTTTTCTATTGCGTTCTCAAAATATTCTGCAATTTTATCAATTTTTTCTTTTTCAATAGTAAGGGCTATTTGTTTACATTTTATCCAAAGAGGTTTTATTTCAGGCAAATTTGCTCTACGGGATACTTCACGTTCTGAGATTCCTATATTTTTTGATATAGTAGCAGTATTTAATGGAGTATTATTAGCAATAGCTGTTTCTAAAGTTATTTTTAAAAGTTCATTAACTTCTTGAGACTCTTCTGGTGACATAATATCTTTAGTTTTACTTTTTGCAGCTTTTATACGTTCTGAAACTTTTGAACATTTTTTATTATTTTCCCGCACCTGCAACCAAAGTCCTTTTAGTTCGGGAGAATATGCAAATCGGCTGCTAACACTTGTTGGTTTCATCCCTATACGTTTTCCGATATCTTCAATAGTCATATATTCTTTTGTTTTTATTGCATACAATAAAGCATTCCTAATTTTATCAAAGTTATCTTGCATACTGTTAGCGGATTTATTCACTTTTCGCCATATTTCTTTTATTTCGGCATTATTTGAAAATTTGTGCAGGCAAGCATTCTCCGATAAACCGGTTAACTTAGCGACATCTGATACAGACAAATATTTACCTTGTTTTATGGCATTTTCTAAAACAGTTTTTATTTTTTCGTCATTTTCTATATCTTTTTGTTTTTTCTTCGGAATTTTAAAATGTTCGAGTTTATCCCACAAAGCTTTTAGAATTGGATTTCTTTTTATTCTATCTTGAATTTGGTGCATTTGTAATCCAAATTGTTCTGCAATTTGTTTTGATGAGATTGATTCATTATTTTGTATTGTATTTTCTAAAATTTGTTTTATTTTTTCTTCAAGATTAAGAGCCTCTGCAGATTTTACACTTCTTTGTTTTTCATTTCTTCTGTAAAAAAGCTCTTTTAACTCAGGATTTAATCGTATTCTCTGCCGGCATGCAGCAGGATTTATTCCTACCTTTTTTGCGATTTCTTTTGCAGAAGTCGGAGCTTGAGTTTGAACAACTTCATCTAAAACACTTTTAATTTTATTATTTATATCATCCGATTTTTGAGCGGTAATTTGCATTACCTTTTCCCAAAGCTCTTTCATATTAGGATTTTGATATACTCTTCTTGCAACAGCATGAATATTTTTAAATCCCAATTTTTCTGCTATTTCACGCATAGAAAAAGATAAATTCTTTTCAATAATTTCCAGCAAAAATTCCTTTATCTTTGCATCTCTTGACTGCATTTTATTTACTAATTCGTTTTTAGCAAGTATTGGAGCTATAGATACACTTGATGGGAATTTTTTTGCTTTAAATTCTGTTTTATTATAATTTTTTTCAATAGAAATTATCTGCATACCATTATAGTAAAAACTCTAAAAATTTTTTTTGCTATATATACGCAGAAAATATAATAAAAAACACTTTTATTAAACCAACTAATCACTGAAAGTCTTGAATGTCTTTTCAACGTTATCTTTAATTACTTTCTTAACAGCATCCATTTCAGTTGAAAGTGCATTTTGCTCGGTTTCCAGTTGTTTAAGACGGAGTTCAAGGGTTCTGTCTTCCTGGTGAATAATAGATGTTTTTGCGTTTAAATCTGCAATAGTCTTTTCGTATTGTGCTTTATCGTACAAATATTTGTTGTATGCGCTCTCATAAGCTGCTTCGTCAGTAACTTCTGATATATTTAGAGTGTATACATTTGTATCATTATCAAATTTTATACTCTTAAAACGTCCGTTTCCGTCAGTTTCAAGGAGTGCATGGTTTGTTTCCTCTACTTTTTTGGGAACATACGTTGCATTATAGTAGTTTAACCTTTCTTGTGCATCGATTGAATTTCCGGTTGTAGTTGTTTTTGAATTGTATGAAGTTTCTAAATCCGCAAGTGTTGTATAGTAAGTATTGCCGAAAATCTTAAACTGATAAATTCCGCTGCCTGAATAAACCAAGTTTCCGTCACTATCAAAATGTACATATTTGCTTATATTTGAATCCGGACAATCTCTTAGTATTTGCGCAAGTTCTGCAACTTGGTCTATTTGGATAGTACTGTCAGAAGAAAGTGTTGTTAGCTCAGTTAAAGGTGAATTTCCTACAAAAGCCGGACCATATGCGGTATAATAGTCGGTTGTATATACAGGTCTAACGTAAGTATCTTCTGTAACTGTTTCATTATGAACAAAATGCCATTTACCATCACCATCTTGATAACCAAAGATTCCATTAAAAGTTAAATTACCGTCCGTATCTAATAATCTATTTTCGCTCTCATAATTTGTAAGAGCAACTCTTAAAGGGTCATCCGATGCTGAAGGTACATCTTCTGATCCAATTTTATTATAGCTGTTTGCAACAAAGAAATGCCAAGAGTCCCCCTCTTGATATCCATATATAGAATCTGTTGTTAAGGTTCCATCCTCTTTAATCAGCCCTTTTGATTTTTCAAAAGTAGTTAGAGCCTCTTTTAAACCCGGATTGTCATCAACATTATCAATTTTATTATACGTCCTTGTTTGTGTCGTTCCGTCTCCTACAGGATAAGTTACATTGATACTATTTTCACCGTTTTTTGTATACGATGTTGCATCTCCAAAATTTACTTCTTTTAGAACATTACCATAATGTACTTGCGGGTCAGAAAGTTTTTTCATAGCACCTTGAAAAACGTCTGCCATAAAATAGTGTCTTACTATGTAGTTATAATCAGGATCCTTTGTGCCTATTTTTTCATAGTTTTCTATAATTGAATCATTTTCGCCGTCACTATAGGTATATTGTAATTCCGTATACTTAGTTTTTTCCGGAGGAGCAGGCACTTTCATATTTAAAAGCTTGTTAAATATGTCGGAAGTTTTATTAGCTAACGCAAGACGAGCTTGGTTAATTTGTTGACCTTCCCATTCTGTGTTGGTCTTTCTTGCTGTTAATGCTAAATATCTTGCCTGTGAAGCTGCCATTCCCATAGCGGATTCTCCTATATTGTTATGTAGTTATTTTTTAATGACTAGTTATAATTAGTCAACATGTTAATCGTCAATAATCTCTTTAGAGTTTGATAAAATATTAAAAAATCGTACATTTGTATGATTTTAGAAAAAGTGAATACAAATAACACTACGAGATTGCGGAAAATTAAAAATTTTTATACCCAGCAAAAAGATGATACAAATTATGTTATTTCATGTAATAATGGAATTGAAACAGAAAAGAGAATAAGAAGTATGAGATTTAACAAGAAAAAAATAGCAAGTTTAATAATATTATCGTGTTTTATACTGGGAACAGTTAACACTGTTGAAGCATTTAGTTTTAGAAAAAATAAAAAAAATGTTCAATCAGTAAGTATAGAACAAAATAAAAATACGAAAAAAAATGTAAAAAAGAAAAAAAATGCGGAGTCAAAACCGCCTTATACAAATGAGGTACATTCTGTATTTACCTTAGAAGATTGTATTAATAACGCAATAGCATATAATCCGAGTATTCAAGCTTCTATTTATAACGGAGAAGCATATAAAACAAGAATCGGTCAAGCATGGGCAAATTATTTTCCGTCAATCAATGCGGGAATTGATGTTTCCAGAAGTCAAAATAAATACATTGGCGGCGGTCCGGCAGGTGCTGCAATGACTCAATATCTTACAATGGGATATATACCATCTGTCTCTGCTGATATGTTATTGTTTGATTTCGGTAAAACAAAAGCAAATGCAGATATGGCAAAAAGAATGTATGAAGCAACACAAGAAGATACAAAAGAAACGATTAATATAATTATCTATAATATAAAAGCTACATACTACAATATCTTATTTGCACAAGCACAAGTTCAAGTATACGAAGACACTGTTGCTGATTATGAACTTCAATTAAATCAAGCGCAAGGATTTTATAGGTATGGTACAAAACCGAAGTTGGATGTAGTAACAGCAGAATATAATCTTGGTAAAGCACGATTAAATCTGGTTAAGGCAAAAAATATTCTGGATGTTGCACGTGTTCAATTATCTAAAATAATGGGTATGCCTGAATATACAAATTATGAACTTTCTGATCAACTTACATTAAATCTGTTTGATATAACGGAAGAAGATGCAATAAAAACCGCATTTGAAGTAAGACCTGAACTCATGGTAGCAAAGAAAACTGCTGATGCTGCCAAAATGAATCTAAGAGCAACAAGAAGAGAATTTACACCAAACTTAGGTATTTATGGCAGTTACGGTAATGGAATCGGCAATGATTATAATCTTCAATCAGGTCAAGTCGGAGTAGGACTTAATTATAACGGTTTAAATATTTGGAGATTAAAAAAACAAGTAGATCAAGCACGAGCAGAATACAAAAAAGCTAATGCACAGTATGAAGATGTAAAACACGATGTTTATTATAACGTTAAGAAATGTTATATGGATTTAAAAACCGATATGGAGGCAATTGTAATTGCTAAACTTGCTCTGGATCAAGCAAAGGAACAATACAGACAAGTAACAGGCAGATATAAAGCAGGTGTTGGAGATGCAATTGAGCTTAAGGATGGTGAAAATACATATTTAAGCGCTCGTTTAGATTTTTATAATGCTGTGTTAAATTACAATACAACTGCGGCAAATCTGGAAAAAGAAATTGGATTACCTCTAAAACTTAAAGAAGAAAAAGTTTTGGATGTCAACAAAGAAGATTTATAAGCATAAATAATTAGATTATATTAAAAAAGTCAAATTATAATTACCTTTTATAATTTGGTGTGCTGATTTTGAATAAATACACACAAAATAAAAGGAATTAAGAGTTTCTTAATTCCCTAAAACGGAGTTTAACTAATATGAAAAAAATTTTTATTCAATAAGCGCTAAGAATTAAGTTAAAAAGACATTCTTATTAACTTATTTATTTTGAGCCTATTGTGTTGCCATCTCCATTGCAGATTGTAAGAGTTGTTTGTTTGCTTTAATTAGTGTGTTAACCAGCTCCATTTGCATTTGCGCTTCTCTATAATGGGCGATGTTTGCTTTAAAATCAGTGTTAGCTTGCTCTAATAAGCCTGAACGAATTTCGCCTCTTCCTGCAACAGGCTTTCCTGATTCAGGAGTTTCTACAAATATGCCGCTGCCCATATCAAACAAACCATTTGGATTGTGGAAGTTAGCAGTTGCTATTTTGTAAAGAGGGACTGAACGATTGCCGCCATCAGCTTTTCCGTAAATGGTTCCGTCCCCTTTAATCTCATATTCATCATATTTGCCTAAAAATTTACCATTATTAGGATCAATCCATAATTTAATGTTAGTTGTCGGAATACTTAAAGCTCCGCCTTTAAGCGCTGTTTCTTCGTATAAATCGGCGCTTATTGATTTTGTTCCAGACATTATCTCACCTTTATCGTTAAGGATATATCCTTGAACGGCATTACCGTTTCTTGCACGATAAACACCTTCTGAGTCGAATGTAAATTCTCCAAGTCTTGTGTATGAAACACTGCCTTCAGGACTTCTTAGCATAAAAAATCCTTTACCCTCAAAGAACAAATTTTCATTTGATGTTCCAGGAATTGATTTTCCCTGGTCTTGATTCTTAATGTTATTTTCTAAAACTGTTCCGTTCAAGAATGTTTTAAATGTTATCTTATTTTCTCTAAAACCCGGAGTGTAAACATTTGTCATGTTTTCAGCAAGGTAATCCATCCATTGATTAGTTGCTTTTTGGGCATTCAGTGCAGTTGTGTATATGTCATTCATTTTTGCTGCCTTTCTTTCTGTTGTTATCTTGAGTATCTTGTTTTTGTTTTCTTTGGTTTAATTCATCATATTCGATATTTTTGTCATCTAATCTTTGTTTAAGAAGCGGTAAATTTTCTCTTAAATAAGCTTCTGCGATTTGAGAACTCGGAAGAAAATCTGCTGAGATTTTTCCCTGCCTGCTAACTTTTATAATGATAGAAATATCATTGTCAAAATCTATTCTTATCGGTCTATTTTCGTTCATGGATTTGGCAAGTAAATCAGCCAATGTTTTTGATACACGGCTTGATTTTTCTGCGTGTTGAACTTCTGTTATATCAACAGAACCTTTTTCAACAAGTTTGGCAAAAAACTCAACATCAGCCTTATCCATAATAACATTGTCATAGCTTAAAATTGTTTCTATAGTTAAATTTGTCTTAGAATTAACCTTTTTAATCCCTTTTTCATTACTAACGATTATTCCGGAGTTTTCATTACTCAATAACATATCTCTATTTGCCATTTCCATAGTCGCAAGAACGTTGCTTTCTTCATTTTTATCTAATTCAAGTTTATTATCTTGATTTTGTTGATTAATAAGTGAAGAAAAGGATTGACCGTCATTTTTGAAGTTCATATTTGCTCCAAAACTCATGTCTAAATTAAACTGTTTTGTAAGTCCTTGAAAATTGGTATTGTTGTTGTGTATCATCTCTTCATTTTCCTGTATTTTTTGTTTGATGTTGAACTTGTCAATTGTATCTTTTAAGTCTCCAATTGCATTATCAACTTTTTTGTTGCTCTTTTTTTCTTCCGTAACCTTAGATTCTTTTACGTTGTCGTTCTTTTTTGAAACGTTTTCGTTAGTATTTTTCGCCGATTTCAACTCTGAAGCAAAACTTGAATCTGAATTTGCGGAACTGCTAACTGACGAAGTTTTGGGGATAGAATTTGTTGTTGTATTATTTGTGCTTTGAATTTCCATAAATCACCTTAACTGTTTTCTTGTTCTAACTTTTTTAACTCTAATTCAAATGCTTCTTCTTCTGCGGCTTCACGCCCTTGTATGAAAAATCTTTGAACACCAATTTCTGAAAATTGTTTTAACTCTGCCTTTTTTTCTTCTTCTTTGTATATTTCTTTTTGTTTTTCCTTATGCTTTTCGATAACCTTGACTTCTTGTTCGCATTTTACCAGTTTTCTGTTTTCTTCATCCAATATTTCCTGTAAACGCATTCTTTCTTGTTCCAGCGCTTCTGCTTTGTCCCAGAGGTGATGAAGATAGTTATCATAGTATTCCATCATTCTGAAGTCTGCTGTTTTTTTGTTTTGGATAGTTTGCTCAATTTCTTCTTGGTTCTGCCGTATTCGTTCTTCTGCTTCATAAACTGCTTGTTGGGCTTTTTGAACTACTGCTAATTGAGCTTCTTTTTTTCGGATACGAACTTTAAGTATGCTTTCTAATCTGTATCTAAAGGGCATAATATATTCTCACACATGTATTATGAAACATGTTTGATGTTTTAACACCATCTGTTTAGATGATTAATTATATTTTTTAGAAAGTCAAATTTAAAAGACATTTAATATTTATGTTAGAATATTAATGATGAGAAAGTTTTTACGTTGCCTTTTAATAATATGTTTAGTAGGTATTTTTCTTCCGCAGAATGCTGATGCAAAATTATTTGATAAAATTCATGCCAAAAATCTGGAAGATGAAGTAATTCTTGAAAATAATGAGCTTGCGGAAACAACCACTCAAGCAGTTGAAATAGAAAAGACAGAGGACAATGCGTCTCTGCGTGATAAATTACAAAATGTTTATCATTTAGAAGTAGATAAATACGATAGACCGGAATATTTATTGAGAGAAGTTTTAACTCATAAATGTAAAGAAGAATCTGTTATGGATAATTGGCATATCTGGGGCGCATATAACGGGTATGCAGATATGGGTATTGAAGATAATGGAGACTTCGATTCAAGATATGTGGGAAATGCTCATAATATAGGATTCGATGGATTCCTTAAAAATAATAACGGTGATTTTAGAATTATGATGGGCTTTCCTTCTCCATCAAAAAGAAATTATGCACAAACTCTTTTTTCTGACGTATATATAGCAACAAATAAAATTCCTCATCATAGACTACAAATAGGGCATTATAGACCACAAGTAGGCATGGAGGGAGGAAGCAGTGCATATACACTTTCATTTTTAGGTCGTTCACAAATTGCCAGAAACTTTGGTACCGCAAGAAGACTTGGCGGAAGAATAAAAGGTGATTATAGTTTTATAGATTATGATTTAGGTTTATACAGTTCCGATACATTCTTTGAAAATTGGTTTTCCGGACCGGAATTTATTAGCTGGGTAAATCTTAAACCGCTTGCGAAACTCGACGAGAAAAAATACGGAAAACTAAAAATCGGTGGAGGAATTGATGTTGGGAAAAGAGAAAACAATTTTTTCGTAAGCGGAGCTTATATAGGTTATGAATATAAAAGATTAATAGCAGAATTTGAATGGGCAAATGCAAACGGATATAATGGATATTACGGCGAATCGAGAAAACATGCTACGGGATTTTATACAACTATCGGTTATATGCTTACAAAAAAATTGCAAATCTTAGCTTGTTACGACCAATTTACACCGGATAAAGAGTTTAGAGAAAACAAAAAACGAGAAATTACCTTTGGTCTCAATTATTTTATCAAAGGACAAGCTTTGAGACTTATTTTAAATTATGCTTTTTGCCAGAATGATACTGCAAAAGATTCACATAAAATTATGATTGGAGCACAAATTCTAATTTAATTTATTGTACATGGACAATCTACCCTCTAAAAACTGATTATCTCATTAAACACATCAATTGCAAAGGTGTCACTCATACCGGAAATGAAGTCAAGTACACAGTTTTTGTAATCTTGTTCATATTCAAGATGATAAATAAGCTTATTTTTACAATGTCTGTCTTCTTTTGTCGTTAAATCGTAGTCAGAATACTTTACTAACCAGCCTTCAAAAGTTGTTACTAACTTTGGATAAAGAATTCGATTTTTGTTTAGTTTTTCTCTTATATTTGGATAATATTCCGATAACTGTTCAAAAAGTGTTTCAATAATAAGAGTAGCAAACTTTTTAAATCTTTCGATTCTCGGATGGTTGCAAATGTTTTTGTAATTAAATTGCTTTACAAGTTTCAAGACTTGGAAACAATCCTCTGAGAAACAAAGTCCGTTTTCCGGTGAAGAATTAGAACATAAGTTCAGCACAAGAGAATGTGTAAATGATGAGGTATTAAGTTCATTGATTTTTAAATTTGGGTAAATGGTATGAACAACATCTAGTAATTCTTTTTTTTGTTCTTGACCAAGAATTCCATACGAAACGCCATCTTCTATATCCCTTCCGATATATCCAATCTTATCAGATATCTTAACAACACAACCCTCGTAGGTTAATGCGCCGCACTTTCCGCCTTTTTGAATTGAATACAGGTCACAAAAATCTTCTCTTGGCTTAACAAACCTTTCATCAACTTCACCGCAATGGCATACTATTCCGTCACGAACCGCATAAGTAAGATTCAAGTTTTGCTGAAAACCATTATAATCGGTGAGAGTTTCTATATCATCAAGGAATCTTAAACTATTATTTTCGTGCCAAAATTCATGTAAATTATTAGCTTTAGCAATATCTTGTAATACTGTTTCTCCATGATGACCGAATGGTGCGTGTCCTATATCGTGACCTAATGCTATAGCTCTTGCTAGTTCCTTATTGAGATTAAGGTATTTTGCTATAGTTTCAGCCACTGACGCAACCAGTTGAACGTGTTCCATTCTTGTGCAAACGTGATCATTTTGCGGAGCAAAAAAGACCTGTGTTTTGTGCTTTAGTCTTCGGTATCCTTTCGAGTGCATAATTCTCATTCCGTCGCGCTCAAACGGTGTCCTCAAATCACTTTCTTTTTGATAAAGTTCAGTTTCTCTGCTTATAGCCTTTGCCCACATCGGGTTATTTTCGTCCATTCTTACCGAAGAAAAATCTGCAAAATTACTCATATATACCCTCTATTTATATAATATTAATGTTTATTCTGCTATTTATTAACAGATAGTGGAGTCCCTTTTTCTCCGATATAAAAGACAACAAGTTCAACCGGCACATTTCCGGTATTTTTACCATAATGGTATTTTCCTATTAATTCAGGTAAAACTTCTCCTTCTTGGAGTGTTATTTTTTGATTTTTATCTGTAATAACAGTTAAAGTACCTTTTTTTACATAAGCAATATTAACTAAATCGTGTTTATGCATAGGTAATTCTTCATTCACATTAATAATAATCTTTAAAACCGTAACTTCCGGTTTTTTAATTTTTAATTTCTTATATTCTGTGTTGTCCCAAGTCGAAGTTGTTTTTAATAATACATCTTTTTGAGCAGAAAATGATAAATTTGTTGAACACAAAATCATTATAAAGAGGAAAAGTGCCAATTTTAATGCTTTATTCATATCGTTTAATCCTTTCAAATGTAATATCATTGTATCATATCAAAACTTGCCATCTGATATAATTGTTTTATAAATTCCAACCATTTGAAAACATAGTTATACAAGTATTTATTGTTTTGGAGGAAGTATTATTGCTTATCAATATTCTATTTAATGAATTGCGCACTGTGTTGAATGCTTTATCAGGAGGAATAACCAACATTGTCGTTCTATTTTGCATAGGACCAATCAATTGAAAATTAAAATCATTTAATAAATCTCTAACATATTCTGAAGAATTTATTCTGCAGGTAACTCGTCCAACCCCTCTCGTATTTACATTGTTTAAATCTGGTAAATTTTGTTGAAGTAAGTTAATTGAGTTATAGTACAATATTCTACCTTCTCTCCCCCAAGCTCCTTGTTGATTATTTTGTTCGATTAATATTTGTATTGAATTTGAAAGTACAGTACTACCATTTTGTCCAAAGTAGTGGACTATATTTGAAAGAAATCCAAGTGTTAAAGAAAAATTTTCCCAATTTTCAAATACCAAGCCACGGTATCCCCATCTTGGATTGTTTGCTCTATAATCAAGTTTAGCCATTTTGCAATACTCCTTTATATTTATTATGCCACATAATGTAGGTTTATAGCATTTACAACATCTTCAAAATTCCTGTCTTCTATTTTTAAAATATTATCATCATCAAATCCCACAGTTAATACATACAATAATTTTGAAAATTCATATATTTTTTCAACAGTAGTATTATCTAAATTTTCCTTAATTCTATCAGTTTTAGAGAGTAATAGAAGATGTTGATATGTTTCACAAATTTCTCTTGTATTATTGTTAGGATGGGCTTTGGTCATATGTTGTGTTGGAGTTAATGCTATTAAATTTTCTAAATAATAGCATATTTCAGGATATTGGCTTTCGGGGAATATGTGGTGAATTTGAGTAGCCATACCATTATCAAATTCGTCTAAATGCTCACTTTTATTATCTCTATACTGTGCATTAAATAATTTTAGATAATGCTTTGCTTTGGCAGATTGATATTTGTAATAAGCATTGTTAACTACAATTTTTTTAAGTTGCATATATTCTTTTCGTGTTACTTCTTTAGGCTTCTCTGCATTTATATCTCTGAAATTGTTTCTATTATACATAAGCATATCATATGTAATATTATGCCGAGATAAGTGTCCATGCTCTGTTCCTAAAGCATTATTATAATATGCCAAAGGATTTAAAACTTTAATGAAAATACGATTACATTCTGTATCTCCATTTATAGATGTATTATTTATTGTGAAATTAGCAAATCCCTTTTTCATTTTAGAATAATTTACTAAAGTTTGTGAGCCAAAAAACGTTTCAAATAAATAGTAAATACCGCTATCCTTCAATGTTTTTGTAATATATTCTTTTAAGAAAAATAATGCGTTTTTCTCTCTTAAAGCTATAAATTCCAGAATATCAATATCTGCAATAGAATAAATATTTCTATTACCATTTTTGGTTTTATTTAAAACCTTTGATGCTGAAAGAAGTTCCATGGGTTGTTGAAAAAATTTATCATATTCATTCTGAGCCAATTCTGAATCAACATCAGGTTTTTTGAATATTTCAACAACATTATTTTTAGCATAATCAGAGTACCAAATATCAGCGGTTGTAAATGTAATATTATTAGGATTGTTTAAGTGATAGTTATATATACAATCCGCAATTACAGTAAGAACATCTGCTGCACATTTTTGATCTATCCAGCGTCCATTTTTTGTTACTCTTATATCATATATGTTTTTATTTATAAAGTCTGTTATCTCTTTATTTGATAGCATAATTATTGTTCCTTACACCAAAATAAAAAACCGCATTTTTATCTAAGTTCAAAGACCTTGTACTTAAATTCCTTGCAATACTATAAAATTTTCTAAATTCATCTGTTGCAAAATACTTCAAATCACGATCCGAAATCTGCTTATTATTTTTTGTCTCAAATATAGCAACTGAACCGTTTACAACAGTTTTTCTAGGCTTTTTTATAACTCTAGGATAGTAAGTCATATTTGGACTTAAATAAACATCATCTCTATCATAATATTTTGCAATAGACAAATTTTTGCAGTCATTTTCACTATCAAGAAATGAATCATAATCTGGTAAATGTTCTATAGTTGAACCATCTTTGGCGATATTTCTTGATTTTATGACCCAAATTTTACCTATAGATTTCAATTTCTTGTTTGTAATTTGTCTATCTCTGAAACTATCAAAAATATCAAAAATTAAGTTATTCGCTATTTTATCAAAACTTTCATCTCTGTATAGTAACCAATTGGGAAATTTCCTATCTGTTAGTTTTGATTGCAATATTATATTTGTTTTATTATGCGTTAATGAGTAACATTCGGTATATTTAGAATTACAAGTACTGCTTACTACTAAACATATTGTCTCTATCAATACTCCCTTAAAACCTTTTTCTCCGAAATCAATAATTGAATTAATTGAATGTTGATTTACATATTCTCTACATGTTTCAAAATCAGTGTTGTGTAAAAAATACTTTGGCAATATCAGACATGTATTATCTGCTAATGTTAGACATTTTTCTACAAAAAAAGCAGCAATATTATCGGCAATAGAATCATTGAATAATTTTCTATATTTTGATAACAATTTCTTGTCAAGAATCTTTTTATAAGGAGGATTGCCAATTGCCATATCATAATGTATATTGCTATCGGATAATAAAAAATCTTTATTTCTAACTTCAATAAATACATTTTGAGGCAACTTTATTGATGAATATAATGCTTTTAATATTTTGAGAGATTCTGAATCAATATCATAAATATCTATATTTAAACTTTTACAATTTGAATATTTGTCAATTATCAACGGAAGAAAATTGCCAACTCCTACTGCTGGTTCAAGTATTTTTATATTATCCTTTTTTATGTCAGGCAACTTTTTATAAATTTCAAATAGTAATTGCTTGTTAGTATAAAATGCCGCATTTTCTCCACGTTGAGTGTTTGCCAACTCAGCAATCCTTGATAGTGTATTTAATGAATATTTATTATTATTTTCAAGTATAAAATTAATTAAGTCAGAAGTATTTGATAAATGTTGTTCTTTTATTATTTTTTTTATTTCTTTATCTTCAATTGTAGAAAAATCAAGATATTTTTTTATTTTATCTGCTATAGATAGTATTACCCCCGTAGGGACTGCTTCACCAATACTTTGCCTTATATTTATATCATTTTTTTTAATAAATTCACGTTTTTTTTCTGTAGGCAAAGAATTTAAAAATTTTTCATCTTCTTGTACCCATTTAAAACTGTTAGGAATTGACATCATTAACATAAGTTCTCTTATACTGAAAACCCTGTCATCTTCTGGATGTACTGTGTTTTGGCTAGCAAGAATATCGTTTCTTGTATGAATGCATGGTGCTATTTTATCCCAACATTGCCTTTTATACTTATCTCCATTTTTATTTACATTCTCTACAATTTTACCATCAATTTCTTGATGAGGCCTTTTAAGTATATCTACATTGTCATATGCAGATTGACCTTCTTTTATATTTGAAATCCAGTCTCTCATATGAGGAGAATATTCTCTAAAAGAATGATAAATATCCTTTTCTGAAATCTCACCCATATTTTTTAAACGTGGTAAGTCATAAATTATATCTTTCAATGTTTTTTCTTCTTTAAAGTCAGGGAATAGTTCATATGGTAAAATATTGTCTGATAAATCTTTTCTTACACCAATTACAACAGTTCGTGTTCGACTTGAATTAGCTCCATAATTTTTAAAATTTAAAATTTTATCAATGTAAATATAATTACTTGATAAATTATCACTAATTGATTCTGAAATAGTTTTTTGTACTCCGTTATCAAAACATTTCGTTTTCATAAAAGCTTGAACATTTTCAAATATAAAGAATTTCGGCTTAACTTCATTTATAATATTGATAGCCTCTACAACTAAAGAGTTGCGATTTATTTCATTTGTGGCTTTCTTATGATTTGCAACAGACATTCCCTGACATGGTGGAGTTGCAATAATAACATCTATATCTTTAATGTTATACTTTTTTTTATAGTTTTTGATTTGATTAAAGAGTTTTTCTTTTATTTCAATCTTAGTAATATCACCACAGATATAACCAGAATCCATACTGCATTTATTGTTATATTTTTGTATATTTAATCTTCTCTCAATAAGTTCATTTGTTGCAATACAATCAAATCCGTTTAATTTAAAACCAAAGCAACCAACCCCAGCACTACTAAACAAACTTATATAAGTTTTTAAATTTCTATTATTATCCCAAACAATCATATATAGATATTATCATAAATAAGATAAGTAGGTAAAATATTAAGTTAAGATGCAAAGTTTTTATATCTATTTAAAAATGGATAGATTCTATTATGTGATAAAAATTTTTTATGTTAGTATATAAAAATCACAAAACTTGAAATATAGGAGTTAATGTATGGCAACTATAAAAACATCAATATTAGGAATAGAATTTGAAAATCCGTTTTTGTTAGCATCTGCACCACCTACCGCATCAATTGAGAGCATTGATAAAGCTTTTGAAATGGGATGGGGAGGTGCTGTCTTAAAAACCATAACTCCTGATGATTTGGAAATGATTGAAGCTAGTCCCAGATATGCAACAATAAAAGAAAAAGGCAAAGTAATTTGTTTGCAAAATATAGAATTATTAAGCCATGAAACGATTCAATATTGGGTAGATGGAATTAAATATTTAAAAGAAAAACACCCGACAAAAGTTATAATCGCCAGTATTATGGCACCGGTAGAACGTGCAGAATGGCAAAATCTTGTTAAAGTTTTGAATGATACCCCGATAGACGCATTTGAACTTAATTTTTCTTGTCCTCATGGTATGCCGGAAAGAAATATCGGTATGGCAATTGGAACAAGTGCAGAAGTATCGATTCTAATAACTTCGTGGGTTAAAGCAGTAGCTGCAAAGCCTGTTTTTGTAAAATTAACACCTAATGTAACCAATATTAATTGGATTGCAAATGCTGTAGAAAGAGCAGGTGCTGACGGATTCGCAGCAATTAACACGGTACAAAGTTTTATGGGTATTAATCTTGATACGTTAGACCCAGTTCTTAATATTGATGGACATTCAACTTATGGCGGTTTATCCGGAGTAGCTGTTAAACCAATAGGATTCAAGTGTGTTGCGCAATTGAGACAAAATTCCAATTTACCTATTTTAGGTATGGGAGGAATCTCTTCGTGGGAAGATGCTGCACAATATATAGCACTCGGTTCTGATGCTGTTCAAGTTTGTACTGAAGTTATGATAAACGGATATGGAATTATTAATGGGTTAAAGTCAGGTTTGCTTAATTATTTGGAATCAAAAGGCTTCAACAGTATATCAGAATTAAAAAATATTGCAATTCCTAAAATTACATCACATAAAGAGCTTAATAAAAAATCACATCTTTACCCTTCTATAGATAAAGAAAAATGTGTGTCGTGCGGAAAGTGCGCAAGAATATGTTCCGAATCAGAATATCACGCACTTAGTCTTGATAAAGATTGTGTGAATTTGAAAAAAGAATCTTGTGCCGGCTGCTCTCTTTGCAGTCACGTATGCCCGAAAGAAGCAATAAAAATGTGCTGATGTATAAGTAATTTTTTAAAGTATGAGCTTGCGGAAAAATTAAAATTTTGTCTTGGATTTCCTCCTGCTCTAGCCTGTCACTCACTGTGCTAAAGCACTTGTTCGTTTC
>CAJOOM010000170.1 GCA_905236775.1 Candidatus Gastranaerophilales bacterium | reverse complement strand
ATAGATTGGTGTCTTTTTTGAACTTTTGGTTTTCTAATTTCTTGTTTAATCATTTTTTCCTTCTTTCTTACTGCTTTAGCGGGCTAAAGCCCTTCACATGTAAATTGTTATCGTGAATCGTGAATTGTGAAACGTGAATCGGTTTTATAATTGCGAATCACGACTCACGAGTCACGATTCACGTTTTTAAGATTATTTCTTACCTGCTTTACCGGCTTTACGTCTGATGTATTCACCTTCGTATTTTACACCTTTTCCTTTATATACTTCAGGCGGACGTTTGCCTCTGATTATTGCGGCTATATCACCTACAGCTTGTTTGTTTGAACCGGTTACGGTAATCTTTGTATTAGCTTCAACAGCAAATGTAATACCTTTTGGAGCCTCAATGATTACAGGGTGAGAATAACCGAGTGCCATGTTAAGATTTTTACCTTCCATAGCAGCACGATAACCTACACCAACGATTTCAAGTTTCTTTTCGAAACCTTTTGAAACACCTGTTACAGCATTTGCAATAAGTGTTCTGAACAAACCGTGCAAAGCACCAGCTTTTCTGTCATCAGAATTTTGTTCTACTATAATTTGGTTTTCTTTTTGAGAAACTTTAACTTCATCTCTAAAAGATACTGATTCAGTTCCTTTAGGTCCTTTTACAGTAACTGTGTTACCTTCTATTTTAACTTCTACCCCTGCTGGGATATCAATAGGTTTTTTACCAATACGTGACATTTTATTTTTCCTTTCTACAGGCTTTCTGTCAATGACCTGTTTTTTTAAGTGAATAAGTCAATAAGTAAATAGGTGAATAAGTTCGTATTAAATTCACATAAGTCAAAGAGGCTTATTCCTTTGTAATTATCCAATTTTGCGTGAAAGGTGGTTTAAATCATTGTGAGCGAATGCGAACTAAAAGAACTTATTCACTTATTAACTTATTCACCTATTCACTTTTATGCCAATTTGCAAAAATTGTCTTATTAGCATACTAATAAATATAACAAAGAATTTCTCCGCCAAGGTTTTCTTTTCTAGCTTTTCTGTCAGTTAATAAACCTTTGCTTGTAGATACTATTGCTATACCCATACCACCCATTACTTGTGGTAAGTTTTTAGCTTTACAATAGTTTCTTAAACCAGGCTTAGAAACTCTTTGTAAATGTGTAATTACAGGCTTTTTAGTTTCATCATACTTCAATTCAATTGATAAAGTTTTGAAATGACCATCAACTTTTTCTGAATAATCAACGATGTAACCTTCTTCTTTTAAAAGTTTAGCTAAAGCTACTTTTAATTTTGATGACGGCAATTCTACCGATGGATGTGAAACAACATTTGCGTTTCTGATTCTTGTTAGCATATCTGCTATAGGATCTGTGTTCATATTTTTCTTCCTTTACTGTTATGGAGTAGTTTAAATATTAAGTCATATTGAACGTGAGAAATCAATATACTTTATTTACTTGCTCCGAGTACCGCCACTTGCTGAACTAATTTTTGCTCCAATAAGAAACGTCTTTCAGCAGTCTGACAAACTTATACTAACATGGATAATTTTAAATTGCAAGAATTATATGCTAAAAAGCGAAATATGATATAATAGAGTTATGAAAAGCACAATTGTTATACATAAAATCTGCTGTTACAATACTTGCGGAGGTGTATTGTTATGCAATCACTGAATGTTTTGTTAGTTGGTCAGGGAAAATCTGTAGAACATATTAAAAAATCAAAGTTTTTAAATAAACTTTATACTGTTTCTAATAAGGAAATAGACGGCACAATAAATATAAAGTTTAATACCTTTAAAGAACTTGCTTATAAATGCAGGACTCTGCAAATTGATATCGTTTTAGTGGAAGAAGAAAAGTGGATTCTTGAAGGAATTACTGATGTTATGAAACAGAATTATATCAACTGTTTTGGTGTAAACATGAGCTGGACTGATTTAAGATTATCTCACGATTTTACAAGAAAGATGCTGAATAAATATGATATAAATGTTCCGCCTCTTATAAATCTACCTTTTGATTATCCTGTTGTAGTAAAAGGTGATGGAATCCTTAAAATAGCAAATTCTATGCAAGAAATTATTTCCATTAAAGAAGAAGCCTACAAAAAATCACTTGAAGTAGCTAAGAATATTTTTCTTGAGAAGTTTTTAAACGGTGCAAAATATAAAGTTACTTCCCTTTTTGACGGAAAGCATTTAATAACTTTTCCTATTGAAAATATAGAAAGAGATTTATTGAACGATTATTCTTCTAAATTAGAAAACATGTTTGTTTGTGAAAAGGCAAATTTTGTTGGATTTTTTAATTCATACGTAATTTTTGAAGATAATAAACTTTATAATACCGGATTTAGTCTTGGATTTGAATATCCAAATTTAAATCCGACAAATGATTTTTTATATATTTGTCTTTCTGCTATTTATCAAAAACTCAACGAAATAGAATTATAAACCGGTATTTTATTCTACCAATAAATTCACTAATTCTTCAAACTCAGGGAAAGAAATATTTGTCCATTCAAAACCGTTTATTCCAATCTCTTGTTTTGAAATTAATCCTGCTATATAAAAACTCATTGCAAGTCTATGGTCGTGATAACTTTCTAACAATACTCCACCATTAATGTTTGTTTTTCCTTCAATGATAAATCCATCTGCCGTTTCATTGATATTTATTCCTAATTTAGATAATTCTGTTACAAGACATTTTATTCTGTCTGATTCTTTATTTCTTAAATCTTCAGCATTTTTAACTGTTGTAATGCCTTCAGCTTGAGAAGCTAAAACAGCAATAATCGGAAGTTCATCAATTAATCTTGGAATATCTTCTCCCTCAATTGCGCACCCTTTAAGGGTTTCCGTATAACATACTCTTATATCTGCACACTTTTCACCGGATACAACCCGTTCATTATTAATATTTAATTCTCCACCCATTCTTTTTACAATATCAATAATGCCGGAACGAGTAGGATTAATACCTACATTTTTAATAGTAAAGTCAGAATTCGGAACAACCAAACCTGCAACAATAAAAAATGCAGCAGAAGAAATATCGCCTACAATTGTAATATCTTTTGCAATTAAATCTGAAGGTCTAATTGTTACTGCCGTTCCGTTAGATTGAATATCTGCCCCCAGATATTTTAAAAGTAATTCCGTATGATTTCTTGATAAATATGGTTCTGAGTACGTAGTTTGACCGTCCGCTTTCAATCCTGCAAGTAAAATACAAGATTTAACCTGTGCGCTTGCAAGTTTTGATTGATAATCAATTCCATGCAATTTAGAACCATATATCGTTAAAGGAACACAACCATTAGTAGATTCAATTTTTGCTCCCATTAAAAAAAGCGGTTCAATTATACGTTTCATTGGACGTTTTGAAAGACTTTCATCGCCAATAATAGTTGAATTAAATTCCTGACCGGCAAGGATTCCGGAAATAAGCCTTGTCGTGGTACCGGAATTACCTGCATCAAGGGGTAAATTAGAAGCGCTTAAATGTCCATCAGAATTCATAAGTAGTGTTTTTTTATCAATAAACTCAATGTCAACTCCTAACTGTTTAAAAATATTGAGTGTAGAATGACAATCTGCACCGCTTGAAAAATTCTCAATTTTACATTTTCCGTTTGCAATAGCAGAAAACATTACTGCCCTATGAGATACAGATTTATCAGAGGGAATAACAATCTCACCCTTTAATCCACTGCTTAATTTTTTAACTTTTTTAATCATTTTGTTTTATATAAACCTTATTGCAAACCTTCTATTGTGCAAACCGATGGGTCTTGAAGATATTTATTAAATACATTTGTAATAGGATTATTTTTTACCGCCTCCAAAGAAGATGTATCTGTTTTTTCACCGGAATATTTTAGTGTCAGAAAATAAGCATCCGATACAGAAACTATTTCCTTAATCTGAGGTCTGGAAAATTTACAAGCAATCGCCATATTAGAACCATTCATTTTTATATCTTCTCTATAAGTACATTTATCATCATTCCAGCCCGAAATAGATTTTGTCGTTTCAACACTAATTCCCTGAACATCTACAGTCCCAGAATCGTGGTACTTTGAACAATTTCTTAATGAATCAATAAATTTATCATCGCCAGCACTTGAAATTAATGTTACACAAAAAACTAATATAATTGAGGTAAATATCTTTTTCATTTAAAAATCTCCAATTCTATTTTTATTATAACAGTATTTTTAAATTTTTAAAGACATTTTTTCATTTTATTTTTTTACACTATTTTTTGAATCAGTACATTTAAGTATTTTATTTTCTTTTTCAAAAGTATCTGCTTCAATTATTTTTTTTACAGATGAAACTTTTTCTATCATTCCTTTTATAGATTCCGAATCACGAACTATAGGACAATTTTTTACACCTTCCATACAACTTAATCTCTTTGCTCTGACTTGAGAACGTGATAAAACATCAATTTTGTTGATAACATATGCCATATTTAAACTCCTTTGATTTCTTTCGTAACCGTAATTCTTATAATACCAACCATCACCCAAAAAGTAAATTGTATTTGAGGACGGAAGAATACTGTATCTACTATTCCATGTGTTAAAATACCAATAATTGTTAAAAGTGCGGCAAGAATATAAATTCTATAAATAAGTGAATCTGTGAATAAGTGGATAAGTTCATTTTGTTCGCTTTGCTCACGATTAATTATATATCCAATAGCTTTAAATATAACTATTCCTATAAATGCTACAAATGCCATAAGAGCAAAAATTCCGCTTTCTACTGCTGTTTCCAGGTAAATATTGTATGCACTTAATGCATCAAAACCAGTTTTCATATAAAGACCATATATCTCTCTGAAATTCTGATTACCGCATCCAATGCCTAATAACCAATTATCCTGAAACATTTGTATACAAGAATGGTACACATTAAATCTAAAAGAATTAGAACTGTCACTTCTCATTGCAAATATTGAAAAAATCCTTGCTCTTAGAGATGCAATTGAAACAACAATTAATGATATTACAAATGTGCCAAACCCGACCAAAATTGTAAAAGCTCTTTTTAATTGAGGTTTTAGGAATTTATAAATAATATAGATTAAAAGTGCAATTTCAAAAAATAGTCCTATATATGCACCTCGACAGCCGGTTAAAATAAGAGAGATACACGCTAAAAGTCCACATACAAGAGAAATAGAAGATAGCTTTTTGTTTATTAAAGGTAATGTAATAAATGCAGGAAGTATAGACAACATATACCCGCCAAAAAGATTAGGATTATAAGGTTTAAGAGTTCCATAAACTCTTGTCATAACCTCTTCAGGATTTAGATGTGACGTATCCTGCCATCCTGATATTTCTTCTACAGCACCAAAATGCTGCAAAAAAGCAAATACTGTTTCATAACTTGCACATAGAGCAAAAGATAAAAATATCCATTTTATTTTATCTTTATTATTTTTCAAATAATGAATAATTGATATATAAAATCCAAGATATGTAAGTGTTTTAAAAAATCCTTTCAAACTTAGATAAAAAAGAGAGGAACCTGCTACACTAATTACTACAAAAATAAAATATATAAGTAAAAACTTATCAGCTAAACTCATTTCAAACTTTTCACCGGTTTTAGTAATAAGTTTTATAGCAGTAAGCATTATTGCAAATATAGCAAAATAACCTATGGTATCCGAACTTGCAAAAGTTGAAGAAAAGATAACTAAAAATATATTCAAACCTATCAGCCTGTCTATATTTTGAAGTATAAAACTCCTGTCATAGATAGGTCTAAATATTTGTTGTATTTTATTTAAAATATTGTTTATAAGCATATTAAAAAATGAAAACAGAATATCGTTTAAAACAATTTTCTATTTTCAACTTTCTATTTCCCATTTTTATCCTACATTCACACTTTCTCCGGAATCTTCTACTTTAACATCTGACGTTACATGCACATCGGATATTGTTCCGTTGAATTTATAATTTTCACCCTCTAGAGTTACAGGAAGCCCCATTTTAATTTTATTACCACCCACAACAGCACCGTCTTTTGTTATTTTTGCGGTATCAGTAATTGATACAATTGCATCGAAGATAGATGGTTGAGCAGGGTCTTTTATTAAAATAAATTGTTTATCATTTTTTGCTGCAACAGCAGTTTGACGAGGGGAATAAACAACTCCATTAACATTAAGTTCTGTATAAGGAACATTTCTTATCGTAATAAAAGTTTTTTCTCCAGCTTTAATTGGGAATTCTTTTCCTGTTACCGTAACACCGCGTAAAAACACTTGAAACGATATTTGCGAAGTCGCTTCAATCTGTTTATCAGCAGTTTGTCTAAAGTGTTTTACAGTGAATACACCAACAAACAATGCTATTATTACACCCAAAATAATTATTATATCAACTATATTAAGTTTACCAAAAACGTTTTTCATAATTTTTATTCCTCCACTTCTATATTTTCAGGAATTTCATTAAAAATTTCTTTTATATTTGTTGTAGCACAACCAAACTGCTTAATAACTATTCCTGCTGCAATATTGCCTATTATAGCTGCATAAACAGGTTCTGCACCAGCTGCAATTGCAAGTGTATATGTTGCTGTAACAGTATCGCCGGCACCTGTTACATCAAACACTTTTGATTTATTAAATACAGGAATATGAGTATAATCACCGCCTTTTGATACAACAACCATTCCATCAGAACCACATGTAATTAATACCGATGGAGCGCCTGTTTCTTTAATCAATTTATTACCGGCTAATATGTAATCCGCCTTGTTATTCAAGAAAAATCCTACATGCTTTTGTGTGTCAGGAAGATTCGGAGTCATAGATGTTATACCTTTGTATCTTTGCAACTCTTTCTGCGCATCAACGATAACGGGTTTATTTGCAGCTTTTAACAATTCAACAACTGTAGATATGACTTTGTCAGTTAAAGTACCTAAATGATAATCTGACAAAATAACAGCATCGTGTAAAGGTATTTGTGCTTTAACGGCTTCTATGATTTTTTCTTCCGTTTCTTGTGAAATTGGCGCATTCGTTTGTCTATCTATTCTTACAATTTGCTGGGTAACAGATTGCGAACAAGAACCGGAAATTCTTGTTTTTGTTATCGTTTTTCTAGATTTATCAACAATTAAACCATCACAGTTAATTTCGGCTCTCTTAAAAGCCTCTCTCAAATCTTGAGCATGATAATCATCACCAATTATACCAATTACACTAACTTTTCCTCCATTAAGAGTTGAAACGTTGTGCGCAGCATTTGAAGCACCGCCAAGTATAAAGTTAGTATGGGTATGCTGTAAGATAAGTACAGGAGCCTCTCTTGATATTCTTTCCGTATCCCCGTACACCATTTCATCTAAAGCTAAGTCCCCAATTACCAAAATTCTAGCTTTATCCAAATCTCTAACGTGTTTTTTCAGTTTATCTAAATCTATTTTCATATCATCTTCTCTTACGATTGCTTAACACTAAAATCTAATATATAATTATAAGTATATTATAAACCAAAAAAGAGAAAATTCATGGCAGGAAGTTACAGCAATAATAAAGATTCAATAGAGATAAGTGAGCTGGCATCATTAAATGAAGACATATCGGATGATATGATTGAACAGCTACAGCAACAACTTTCTCAAAATATTACATCTACATCGGAAAGTAAAAGTTCTCCAAATGTCAATGATGATTCAACATTATTTGAAGAGGTAACATCAAGCGATTCTGGTACAACACCAAAAGATCAGGTATCAGAGATTGCAGCAGAGGAGAAAACAGAAACAACATCAGCAGCAGCAAGTATAAATCTTGACGATGATTTTACAAGAAAATACAAAGCTAAACTTAAAAACAACCAAAACCAAAAAGGATTAGATGAATCTGATTCAAGTAATGCAGAGCAGCAAGATGATAATGCAAGTAATAATGAAAATGGTGAAAATAAAGAGTCTATAGAAACTCTTTCTCAAGGTAACATATCAGAAAGACCTATTACTCCTCAGATAAAAGAATATAACGACAGCCTTAACTTTCTTGACGGGAATGTTAAATATTCTAAGTATGTTATGTATATAGATCCGGAAAATGTAGATTTTATAGAAAGTTTAACGGTAAAAGAGCGGAAGAATCTTATCAACAGTATATTAAGACAACAAGACGATATTGCTAACACAAAAAGAAGATTTCGTAAAATCCAGAATACTATAAACCAGATTATTATAGTAGTCTTAACGTTAGCTATTTCTATACCTCTTGTTTATTACGTAATTAATGCTTCTTTGGAAGCTACTATAAATAATCACAGAAATGCACAAACTAATTGGCAAACTTTATACAAAGAACACGGCAAAATTACTCAAAATTAAACTGCTTGGCGATATTGAGTGTTTAAGCTTACTTCTTTAGCTTTCTTAGAGGAATTAATATTTACAATTTTTGCGTGTTTTTGTGCATTTCTATCTTTGCCGGTAATAGCTTTAGCTAATTTTCCGCCTCCTAAGTATCCTAGTGCACTTACTCCGATTGAGGCGCCTGCGAAACTTAATCCTTTTGCACCGGATGGAACATATTTAAGGATTTTTCCTAATAATTTCTTAACTTTTCCACAATCTTTTAAAGCTTCGGATTGTTTTTCACAAAATGCGTTAATATTATCAACTGTATTTCTGTATTTTTCGCTATTTTTGTAAAGCCAACCCTCATCAACTTTTATATCGTTTACACCATTTTTGCGTGTCGAATCTGATTTGCCAAAAAGTAGTTTATGTGCGCCTTCTCCTGCTAACATACTTAAAAACATAGAACCATTTTGAATCAGAGCTGCATCCGGATTTTCGTCATACAATGCACTTAATAAAGCTACAGCACCGATACAACCGTTTACATTAGTATGGTTAACACAAGCTTTGCCAAATTTTTTAACATCATTAAAAATACTGTTTAAATTGCTAACTTCTTTCAAAGTGTGTTCGGTTTTTGCTACTCCCTCAGCAACAGCTTTTCCTTCATTAGCAATAGCACTTATACCCTCTCCCATTTTTGCAAGTTGTACCGCAGCAATACCGGCATTCATAATACTTACAGGCATAGCATTAGCTTCAATGCTTTTATCTGCACGCCTAGGTGCAAATATAGATTTTGCTATAACACTTGGAAAAAATGCTGCTATTGCTGTTGCTGTCATGTATTACACCTTTACACACTATAATACTTCACATATATATAAAGTAAATTTATAAGTAAAAATTGCTGCTTTATAAAAAAAAATTTACAAATCGTAATAATAATATTGCCCATAAAAAGTTAATCAAACTACTGTCATGATAATATAATAGGCGCGGAAACCGGCTTAGAAACTTTTTCTATGAAAGCTTATGAAAAAAATTAACTCCTGTCTTGTTCATAAAGAATTTATAAATATGTACAATTTCCTATTGCCTTATGTTATAATTGGATTATGATATATAATATATGTACAACAAGGAGCGAAAAAAATGAATAAAAATTTAATTATCACATTAGGTTTAATAGCTGCTCTTTCAGCGGCTACCGTGTCTGCATTTGCAGAATCTACAATTTATACGGATGGTATTGGCAGAATGCACTTTTTAGGTAAAGATGCTGCTCATAATACAGAATCTAGATACAATTATTCAAATTCAGCTGAGCAAGATTTAACAAGAAAATTGTATGAAAGAGGTGAAAATGGAATGGTTAATGATACAAGTTATGATCAACATCCGTTAAAAAACTATGAAAATACATTTTTAGATTCAAGATTTGGAACTTCAAACGTATGGAGAACCAAGTATGCAAACGGAGCAGATAATTCAGTAATCAAAGCAAAAGATACTGTTAAATCAGCAGATTTGAAAAATAAAGAAGTTAGTACATCAGGTTATCATTATTCAACATCTGTTCCTGATGATGGCGATGCAGTTGACAGAACTGTCGGGAAAAAGCATTGGTGGAATAGACGTTAGTACGTAATTTTAATAAAAGAGAATAAAAATTACACAAGGGAATTTTCTTAGTTTCTTGTGTAATTTTTTTATTTGAGTTAGTATATAGACTGAATAATCCCGGATCGTCTAGTGGCAGGACTGAAGATTCTGGCTCTTCCAACGGTGGTTCGAATCCATCTCCGGGAGTATAAAACGAGACAAGCATTTTTGTTTGTCTCGTTTTATCTTTCTTTCGAAGTAAATGCAGAACCACCAAGGGCGGTAGCCCTTCTGGTTCGAGCGACTTGTGAGCAGAGTGCGCAGCCT
>CAJOOM010000169.1 GCA_905236775.1 Candidatus Gastranaerophilales bacterium | reverse complement strand
GAAAGTTCAACTTCAAATTCCATACCGAAAATTGCCATTGTATCAGCTACAAAGTCAATAATTGAGTTGATTTCATCAACCAATTGTTCCGGTGTACAGAATATGTGAGCATCGTCTTGAGTGAACCCTTGAACACGGGTTAAGCCTGACAAAGCGCCTGACTTTTCTTTTCTGTAAACGGTTCCAAGTTCTGCCATTCTAAGCGGTAGCGAACGATAAGAATATCTGTTTGCTTGATATATTAAGATGTGGAAAGGACAGTTCATAGGTTTTACTACAAACTGCTCGTCAGAATCTTCATCTTTTTGAACAAAAAACATATTTTCTTTGTAGTGATCCATATGACCTGAGATTTCCCAAAGAGTAGACTTAGCGATTTGAGGAGTGTTAACAATAACGTATCCTCTTTTTCTGTGTTCTTCTCTCCAGTAATTTTCGATTTGTTCACGAACACAAGCAAGGTTTGGATGCCACAATACTAAGCCTCCGCCCATTTCTTCACGAGTTGAGAACAAGTCTAATTGCTTACCTAATTTTCTATGGTCACGTTTTTCAGCTTCCTCCAAGAAAGTCAAATAAGCTTGCAAATCTTCTTTATTCCAATATGCAGTAGCATAAATTCTTTGTAACATCTTGTTTTTTTCGTTACCGCGCCAATAAGCACCCGCAACTTTCAGAAGTTTTATAGCATTACCTTTAATGTAAGATGTGTTAGGAATGTGAGGTCCTGCACATAGGTCGTTAAATAAAACATTTCCGTCTTTATCTTTGGTTAAATAAAGAGTAGGATTGTCGTTTCTGTGTTCTTCCAATAATTCAGCTTTGTAAATCTCGCCTTGAGATTTAAATTCAGCAATTTTTGCATCAACATCAGTCACTTCGTACTTTTCAAATGTCAGATTTTCTTTGATGATGTTTTTCATCTCGGCTTCGATTTTCTCTAAATCCTCATGAGTAAAAGCATACCCGTCAGTCAAATCAAAGTCATAATAAAATCCGTCATCAGTAGCCGGTCCGATAGCTAACTTTGCTTGTGGAAACAGCTTTTGTACAGCTTGCGCCATGATGTGTGAGCAAGAGTGTCTCAACACTCTTAAAGTTTCATTGTTTTTTTCCATGGTATTTACCCCTTTTCTCTTTCTATCCTTATTACGCTAGCCGCATAAATATTTAATAACATTTTAAATATTTACCCCTTTCCGCCTGTGCAATATGCTCGAATGAGTTGCTTAAGCAACTCCCGCTCTCGCATAGATTGCTTCGCTTCGTTCACTAACGTTCACTCCGCAACGGCGGTTTCGTAGTGTTTCGTCCTCCAAAGCATTATCATCCGATAATGCTTTTCGGACTTTACACCGGCTGCGCAGAGGTGGATCCCCCTAACTAATACGGAAATAGTTTACCACAAATTTAGCAAAAAACGAATACAAGAGATTATAATCATTTTTTTTAACATTTTCAAACATATGACTTTTTATTTATATCTTATCCTTAAATTGCCTCATTCCTGTGTATCCTTTAACGGAAATGCTATCGGGATATTCATACTTTAATCCGTCAAAAATTGTTTTAAATAATTTCTTTGTAAAATCTGATGAATTTTCCAGAAGATTATTTAAAGCGTTTTGAGCTGAATATGATGACAAATTATGTTTCACATAGCTATAAAATTCTCGTATTTTCAAAACTCCTAACAGTGAAACGTTTAATAAATCAAGATATCTGTAATTGCTGTCGAATGCTTTTGACTCTTTTGAAACACTTTTGATTTTGTCTACTCTGTGCTGTGATTTAGTGTCATAACTTAAAGTATTAGCAAGACTCCTTGCCGTATCGTCATACATTGTACCAATTGTATACTGCATACCATATGGTACATCAAAATTTGCATCAAATTTAGTTTTATATTTTGAACTCACACCTGTAAGTAAATCTCTGTTAGGACTAATTTCTCTTGGATTTCTTTCGTTTATGTAGAATCTGTGTCTTGATTCTGCGTTGCCGGGTCTGTTTTCCAATGCTCTCATTACGTAATCAAATGTATCAGAAGTATAAGATTTTAAATTTGAATACCAATAATCTCCATATACTTCAAGCGATTTAAGATATTCAATTTTATCTTGATTGTATGTCGTTCTTAATTCTTTAGCAATTTCTTTTCTGAAATCTTGAACAGAGCTTATTGCACAAAGATATGCTGAAGAAGAGGGAATTATATTTCTATCAGGCAAATTGAAATCTACATGTGAATAGGCATCTCTATAATCTGATAAAAATTGAAGTTTTTTCAACTCAAGTTTTATTACACTGTCATCGGGATTCCTATAAATTTTAGCTTTAGCTTTTTCTTCTCTAAGAGATTGTTGAACATATCCTTTTTCTCCTGCATACCATTTAGGAAGTAATTCTGCAATATATTTTGCTCTTTTTTCATGATAATCAGCTTTAACTTGTAAATATTTTTTTAAAAAGCCCTCTTTTTCAAAAGAAGTCCATAATTTATCTATATAGTATGGTAATGATGCCATCTCAAACATTTGTGCATTTTCCGGAAATACGGAACGTGGGAGAAGCATTTTTGACATTTTTTCATAATCATAAAAATTATATTGCGATACAAACTGTGTCCATTGATAATCAATAAAATTAACTTTTCCTGAGCTGTTTAACAAAATATTTTTACCGTTTAAATCACCATGATAAATTCCGGCTTTATCAAGTTCAAACATTTTGTCAAATAGACTTTTTAAATGTGCATCACTATACTTGTTTGAAATAGATGCAGGTTTTCCGGCTACAAGAGTTGATATGAGTCCGTATCTTCCTGACGAATGATAAACTCTGGCAACAGCTTCCTGTCCTCCTATCTTTGCTGTAGGAATAGACATTAAATTTTGATATTCTTGACTGTAATTATCATCATATGCAGGTTTTGTAGTTTTAATAACTAAATTGTTTATACTGTAATCAGAATATCGATATGTTTCACCTCCAATTCCTTCTCCAATTTTTGATACGTTATTTTTGTTTTTAAAAAAACGTTCTGTTTCTCGCAATAATTTAGTTTTTATATTGTCATATTTAGAATTATAGTTTTCATATAATACTGATTTGAAACTCAGATTATCGTTGTTGACTTGTAATAATTTCATTGTTGGACTCCGTTTTATATTTTTTGTATACTAACCCGCCTGCAAGAAAAGTTATTATTGCGCCTAAAACAATAATTAGCGCTTTATAATCTTTTTTTTTTGCAACTCCTAATATATATTCTTTAAATTTTTGCGACATACCATTTTTAAAATGCATAGAGCTATTTGCATGTATTTTTATTGCACTTTTAATACCGGAATCTAAATCACCATTTGATATTTCTATTATTTTACCAAATCTGGCGAAAGTCTCTTTTATTTGTTTTAATTTAGAATTATTTTTATCAACAATTATACTATACAAAGGCATTTCTTTTATTTGAGTTATCAAACCGTTAGTTTCAATCTCTTTTTTTAACGCTTCATTATGCCCATTTAATGCTTCTTTTATATGCTTGAGCTTTGTGTGCATATCAGAATCATAAAACTCCTTAAATTTAGAATTCTTTTTATATTTTTCCCAATCCTTTTGCTCAATATACTCTAGAGGATTTAACATATCAAAATCATTTGAGCCATCTCCTGCGACTATGACCATGTCATTATTTTTTATTGCTTCTGATAGTGCAATTTTTGTATCATAAACTTTGGTAAGCGCTAAATCATTAATTTTTGGAGTTATATTACAGTGGTTTCTGTAATGATTGTGTTTGCTTGGAACATCCCAAGCCATTGAGTATTTGATATTATTGTTCTCTAAATACTCTTTTATTTCATTCATAAAACTATCATAAATGTAATTTCTCTCCGAACAATACCCATAATCAGGTGAAAAAATAAGATTGATTTTTAACTTTCCGTCTTTTCTTGCACCCAATACATAATTAGCTATAGGCGGATTGTGTTCTATAATTCTTCCATCGCGAGATGGAAGTTTTCGCCATTCATCAGCATTTAATTTTCCATCACTAAATAGTGAATTTTCACCGTAATCATTGACAGAATTTTCACTATAAGCTTCTATTATCGGTAATTTATATCTGTCAGCCAAAGTTTTTATAAAATCTTTAATCTTACTTCCATCCCAATTTGTTATAGCTTTTATAGCATTTTCTTTTGCAAGGTTCGGCTCAGTGTACTTATAAGGAAAAATTCCTTTATCATAAAAATTTAGATCACTTCCGTTTTTTATAAATTCATCACTGCCATTTTTGGAAATAAAACTCTCCGGTAACGGCAAACGAAAGTTACGCATTTTTAATAAATGGAATATCGCCTCAAATTCACCAAATGTTCTTCCGGTCGTTATATGAAAATGAATATCTCCGTTGGTTGATTTAAAAAACTTATCCATCTCTGCGCAATATTCCGGCATGTGCAGGTTTTCACCCTCTATATGTAAAGACGAATGCTTTGCAGGGCAATATGTGCCATCAAAATCAGAGTATACTTGAACTTTTCCTGCTTTAAAATTTAAGCCACAGTCTATACTCTCTATTTTCATACACACTCCTTACAAATATATAGTAATATATATTTGTTATTTTTGCAAGTATATCTGCATGCACATACATGACACATTAATATAAATCGCAAGAAGCGAGGGGATGATTGCGCACAAATTTGCAGTTTGTTTAGATAAGAAATAGATTTACCTCACCTCCGAGGTGGATCCCTCTAACTAATACGAGTGATAGTTTACCACAAAATCAAATAAAAAAGTAGCTAAATTGTTCTTAAAGCTTTTAAACGCATAAGAGTTGGCGAAATTGATATTTCAATCTCGCCAATAATATAATTCGTTCTTTTTCTTAATTTCTAAATTTTTCTAACAAGCTATGCCAAGCCGAGTGCTTTTCTGTACCAAGAAAAAGATTCTACTTCTGAACCATTAAAAGTTGTTTTTACCTGCTGCTTTTTCAGATAATTCTCAAATTCATCGTTAAATGCAGACTTAACTGTTTTCGATTCTTTAGAGATAACTTTCATAATTTTCCTCTCCTATTTTAGTAACACACAATTATTATATATGATTATTTTTCAGTTAATATCTACACAATCCACACGTTAATTGTATCACATATTTAAACTCACAACAAGAATAATGTAAAGATTTGTAAGTAAATTTTGCAAAAATTATCCTTTAGAATAAATTAATACTAATTATTTAGAATTACAAAATGAATAGTGGTATAATTATCATATGAAAAATAAAACTTTAGCAGTTAATCCTGTTGCTGTTGTAATACAGCTTTTGGGAGCGAAATGGAAAATATTAATTATTCAAAGACTTTTGAACAAAGAAATGAGATTTTGTGAACTAAAAAAATCATTAGGTTGTACTGCAAAAGTTTTGTCAAATTGTCTTCAAGAGTTGGAACAAGACGGATTTGTAATAAGAGAGCAAAATGAAGATGAAATAAATAGAGTTGAATATTATTTGACTGATATCGGATATACATTAAAACCGGTAATAGATTCCATGTATGAATGGGGTAAAGACTATAAAAAACTTAGAAAATTAATGTTAAGAAAACAGGGGCAATCGATATGAAAATACATTATTTAGGGCATAGCGCATTTGAAATCATTACAAATGATAAGAAAATTCTTATAGATCCATTTTTGGTTTGTATTAAAGGTTATAAGCCGGAAAATATAGATGATATATTTGTAACCCACGGTCATAGTGATCACTTAGGAAGTGCGATTGAAATATCATCAAAATATAATGTTCCGATAACAGCAATTTTTGAGCTTGCAAATTATTGTTCAAAACGAGGTGCAGTTACTAATAGTATTGGATTAGGCGCATGGAAGAATTATGATTGGGGCAAAGTTGTTGCTGTTCCGGCATACCATTCAAGTTCAACCGCTGACGGTGTTTATGCTGGTTCTCCTTGTGGATTTGTTTTTGATATAGAAGGGAAAATTATATATCACGCAGGTGATACGTCGCTTAGTTCAGAGATGAAAACTATCGGTGAGCTTTATAAACCCGATATTGCACTGCTTCCTATCGGAGGTACATATACAATGGATATTAAGCATGCCTCTATTGCATCAAAATGGTTAAATTCAACTTTTATTATTCCAATGCATTATAACACCTTTGATGCTATATCTGTTAACATAGAAGATTTTAAAACTGAAATAAAAAAACTTGGGAAAACACCTGTTGTAATTGGAATAGACGAATATTTTGATTACTCTTTTTAGCTATAGAGTTTGCGGAAAAATTAAAATTTTCCCTGCAAACTCTCACTACTGTCCATGATAATTTTGAATTCATTCAATAAGGCAAAAATGCAGTTGCACAAAAGCATTTGAGTGTTTTTGAGAGGGTGGT
>CAJOOM010000168.1 GCA_905236775.1 Candidatus Gastranaerophilales bacterium | reverse complement strand
GTGATTTCTTCATTGTTTGGTTGAGAAAATGTCTCGTCATTTAGATTGTTTACAATAGTTGAAGTGGTTTGAGATAAATCTTTTTTTACATTTACCCCTTTATTATTTACCCCACAGCCACAAGTTATAAATAGAACTATTAAGATATAAAGAGTAAGTCTTTTCATACTTTTATTATACATATTTTCTAAAAAATATACAAGAATTGTTAAGAAAATTTTCCGGAATAGGTTAATGAATTATAATTGTATTCTTTAATATATTGAATGCAGTCTTTAGGAGTTTGGGCGATATAATAGAGTTTTTCTGTTCCGCTTTTTGCAAAATTATTTTTTATAATATCGTCAAAAAATTTAATTAAATTTGTGTAAAAGTTATTAGTGTTCAAAAAAATAATTGGTTTTTTATTGTAGCCTAATTGTTTTTGAACAATCATTTCCGAGATTTCTTCTAAAGTTCCGAATCCTCCAGCAAGCGCTATAATAACTTCAGACCGTTCGTCCATTTTTGCTTTTCTTTCTCTCATGCCTGAAGTAATAATAAATTCCTCACAGTCTTCAGAATTTCCATAACCTAAATCGTACAATCTTTGAGGCATAATACCAATAATTTTTCCGCCATTTTCCTTGACCTTAGATGCACAAGCATACATCATACCAAGACGGCTGCCACCATAAACGATGTTCATTTTATTTTGTCCGATAAGTTCTCCTAATTTTGCAGCATCTTTATAAAAACATTCTTCAAGATTATTTGATGAAGAGGCAAAGACACAAATATTAGTCATTAGTTTATATTACCTCCGATAAGATAGTAATTTGAACAGCATAATCCTGTTCCTGTTCGTGAACAATCTTGCTTTTGTTTTTGCAAAGAATCCTGTCTGCAAAAAGGTTCTAATCTATCAGAATATATATTATACCCAAATACATCTTTTCCCCAAGTATTTGGTCCCATAAAACCATTCACGTCATACATCATTACACCATATAAATCGCTTTGAGGTGTTTCATAAATTTTATACGCAACCGTAGCTTTTCCGTTTGTGTACTTAAAATCATTAAATTTATATTCTTCATCCGGTAATGCTCCGTTATAATATGTAATTTTATATGGATCAATATCAGCTTGTACTTCTCCGTTCATTACTAAATTAAAAGCATCAGCAAAAACAAAATTATCATCACTTTTTTGAATGTTTACCGAATAAATTATATTTTGAAAGTCATTTTGTACTCCGCGCCATCTGGAGATGTCTTTTTCTTGTTTAGAATTATCTAGAGACAAAGGTACTACCAAAAATGCAACAATTAAAAAAATTACAAACAAAATTGAGACTTCTACTATAGTAAACCCTTTTTTATTGTTAAAATTCATGTTTATCCTCTTCTAATAACATACATAATATCATATATTGATAAATAAGGGAATAAGTGAATAAGTGAATAGTTAACACTCTCCTATTTAATAAATTTTCGCTAAAAATTTTGTTAATTATTGATAAAAATGTTAGTTTATAGTAACTTGAACATGTGGGTGATATGGTGTTGAATTTTAGTGAAATATTAAATGAATGCGGAGTAGAAAACGAACCGCCCGAATATGCGGTAAAAAAGCTTGCCGGTTTGGAAGAGTTTTATACTACAGAGGAAATAGTTGATATTTATAACTATGTTCTCACACATATAAAAAATTATGAAATATTATCCGGTGTAATAAGACTTTCAGATATGCATAAATCCAATGTAACTCTGTCAATATTATTGGATATTTTACTAAAAAAATGTGCAAATCTGGAGGATACGGATGAGCATATAAATTTGCGTGCATTATGTGCAAAAGAGATTTCAAGCTATAGAGATAATTCAACACTTGGTGTGCTTTTATATTGCCTTAATAACAAAGATGAAAACTATAAAGTAAGACTTGCATGTGCTGATGCACTCGGAAGAATCGGAGATAAATATGCTGTTAAGCCGCTTATAGATGTTATGCAGGATGAAGAAGAAAAATCGGTTTATGTAAAAGAATCTGCCGCATTTGCTTTGGGATTAATCGGTGACATAAGAGCTATAGACCCGCTTGTAGCGATTATGGAAACAAAGCAGGGAATTTGGGATAAGTTCTCTTTTTTAAAGGAAAAAATTATAGAGACTTTAGGAAAATTGAATATTAATAATTCTAACGTGTTGAAAGTTTTCAAATTTTCTTTGATGGATTCTTCTCCAATGGTTAGGATTAATACAATAGAAGCTTTAATGAATAGTGAATACGATGAAGCGCCGGAGCTTATTCGAAAAGCTCTCCACGACAATGATGAAGAAGTCCAGAGAAATGCCTTGATAGCTTTATACAATATGCAAGGTCGGGATATTTTGGATGAAGTCATATCACTTCCGGGTTATTCGAAGTTCTTAAAAGAAGAGGCGAAGAGTATTATTGCTGAATACGAGGATGATGATGAGCAAGACTAAATCAATAATTCTGCTTTCAGGAGGTTTAGATTCTCTTGTAGCACTCGGAGCTTTTAAAGACGAGTATAATATTAAGCTGGCTTTAACTTTTGATTACGGTCAAAAATCCGCATATGGAGAAATTGATAGTTCAAAAAAAATATGCAAGTATTATCAAATAGAACACAAGGTTATTACTCTTGATTGGTTAAGAGAGATTACAAATACTTCACTGGTTTCAAATAAAGAGATTCCGACGGAGGATTTGGGAACAAAAGAAAGCGCAAAAAGTGTTTGGGTTCCGAATCGAAACGGTTTATTTCTAAATATTGCGGCAAGTTATGCGGATTCTTTTGGATATACTCATATTTTGTTTGGAGCTAATAAAGATGAGGGAAAAACATTTTCTGATAATACGGAAGAATTCCGAGAAAAAATGTCTGATGTTTTTAAATACTCAACACTAGTAAAACCAATGGTTACAGCGCCCTTGATAAAATATACCAAGAATGATATAGTAAAGTTGGCATTGAATAAAGGAGTTCCGCTCGAATTGGTAAAAAGCTGTTATGACTCCGGAGAAAAGCATTGCGGAATTTGTGAGTCGTGCAGACACTTAAAAAGAGCATTAGAAGATAACAATGCGAAAAAATATATAGATATACTATTTAGTAAATGATGCAAACAAAATTTATAGATAAAGATATTAAATACATAGGTTCACAGCTTTCACCGCATTGGATTTATAAAAATTTTAAAATACAAGGTGATGCAATCATTGCATTTCGTGGTGAATGTAAGGTTGACTTGACAGAAATGGTTGATATAGAAGACGTAATTAACAATGAACCTATTTACAGCAAATATATGTTGAGTTTTATAACAGAACAATTCGGAATAAGCTTAAGTGAAGGTGTTTTTAGACAAAGACTTTTAATGTGTATTATAAAAGAGCTTCTTGAAGAAAAAGGTATATTTGTTGTTAGAAATGGTGATGATTTGATGATTGACGGAAGAAAATTGTCAGTTTCAATTGCTACAAAATCAATGACATCAGTTTTGATTCATACCGGACTAAATATTCTTTCAGAAGGCGCACCGGTTAAAGCTTCAGGTTTAACCAGCGAACTTGGGATAGAGAATATAAAAGAATTCGGAGAAGAAGTTATGAAAAGGTACTCTGAAGAACTTCAAGATATAGAACTTGCATGTACTAAAGTTCGCGGTGTAACAGAATAATAGGAGAATTAAATGTCAGCTCACGGATACAAAAAGTATATGAAGAAACAACCTAAAAAACAGCCTAGTCCTTTAATACAGGTATTTGTATTTTCTTTTTTTGGTATGCTTTTACTTTTTACTCTGATAATAAGTTATGTGTCTAAAAATTTTTCTGTTGATACATCAATAGGTGAATACAGCGAACAACAAGCAGACGAATCAGAAGACAAAAAAATTATTGATGTAAACCGTTTAGAAAAAATAAAGAATGAAGACCAAGGCAGGAGTTTTTCCGAAATAATACAAGCGGCAAGTGACGAGCAAAAAACATCTGATGTTGATAATATGAATGATAAAAGTTTGCTGCAACCTGAATCAGAACAAAAAAATCCTTCTATTATTCAAGAAGCAGTGCAAGCTCCTGTTCCGGAGCAAGATATCCAATACAAAGTCTATATAGGTTCGTATACATCCGCAGAGCAGGCAAATGTTGCCAAAGATTTAGTCGTAGAAACGGATTCTACACTAAATCCAATAGTAAAATCGATTAGTACAAATGAATATACATTGCAAGTCGGCAAATTTAAAAACAAACAAAATGCCGAATCATTGCTTAATAAAATAAAAAGCAATAATCTGCCCGGAAGAATAGTTGAAGGTTATTAAACAGCTATTTTACAACGTAAAAACTATCGTTATCAACACCTTCGTTAATAATTTTAGCTTGCGGAATTACATGGTTTTGTGATTCGCTCTGCTGTAAATTTTTGCCTTTTCTAAACCAAGATCTTTTTGCCTTTTTTTGTTCTTCCTTAATTACCTCGGGATGAGCTTCATAAATATTATTCATATTTTGTAATGATGTTTGCGGAAATGGATTGCTGTCTGAAAAAAGATTGTCTGCTTGTACAGAACCAACAACAAATAACATTAATAAAAATAAAACTGAATATTTCATAAGAACTCCTTTTTAATACTCTACATTATAACAGATATAAAAAAAAATTACTATACTTTGTTCTAGTTCTTATAATAAATGTTATGTAAAATCATATTTCTATTTGTAAATATAAAATGGGTACATATAGGATACACGATTTTGGGGTGATTTTGGTATAAATTTCTAAACTATTAAGTAGTGTATTATAAATAAGAAATTATGGACTTGACTTTTTGTAGGTTTTGAACTACAATATAATTGGGATAATATTATGGAAAATCCGGAAAAACAGATTATTTACTATACAACCGCAAGCGGTAAATGTCCGTATCTCGATTGGCTTAATACTCTCGACGGTAAGACTCAAGATATAGTTAATGCACGTATCGACAGACTGAAAGACGGTCTGAAAGGTGATTGGAAACGGTTGACCAACTCCAAACTGTCTGAACTGCGGATTGACTTCGGTAAAGGGTATAGGGTGTACTACCGAGAACTAAATAATATCATCATACTTATAGTTGCAGGCGGTGATAAATCCGACCAGAAACGATTAATTAAGCAAGCAGATAAATATTTAAAAGAACTTGAAGAAAGGACATAACAATGGATATAGATAAAATAGTAGCAACATCAATTAAACATGATGATTATATGGTGGAATACTTACAGGATAAGGAAAAACAACGCCAATGGTTAGAAACTAATCTTGAAGAATTTGTTAAAGACGGCAATATTGACGCATTTGTTCGCTCTTTAGAATACGTTGTAAGAGCACGTGGCAGAGGTGCAATAACAGCACTTGCAAAAGACTTGGGTATGGATAGAAGCAACCTATCAGAAATCCTTAATCACAAGAAAACCCCACGTATTGATACTATCTTTAAGTTAATCAACGGCTTAGGCTACGATTATAATATCAAGTTACAGTCTGCGTAAGTTACAACCTTACATTACCTTGAGCTTTTCTTACAGCTTCATTTGCTGTGCCAGTATGTCTTGTATAACCTGATACCCAAGAAGTAAATTCAGGATTACTTGCAACTGTTTCATTAGATGTGTAATAACTAATTGGGTGTCCATATATTTCAAATGGTTTTAATGATAAGTCATTATTACATAAATTAGCCATAGTTCTCAATGCAAACATTTCTGCGGTAGCTTCTTCTTCTTTTGTTGCAGTATCACCGCGTTGTCCGACTCTTTCAAGGTATAAGTGATAGGTTTCGTGTAATAATAGTTTTGTCATCTGAGCTTTGAGAGTACCCTCACTCTCCCATTTTGTTATTTCTGTATCATTTGTTTCAATTGCGAGTACACCGTCTTCAACTCTGCCCGCACCACTACTTTCTATATCAAGTGTTATACTATTAAGACACGCTATAAATAGGTTCTCATCAACCTGTTTGCCCAAGCCAGATGTCTTAAAGTTAGTTTTTATGTAATTTCTTGCTTCATCTATCGCCTTTTGATGTTGTTCAGCACGATTTCTAATCTCACTGAATTTAGTTCCTCTTAATGTCATATCGTCATCATACATTTTCATAACATTGTCAACGGCTGTTTGACGTAATGTTATTTCAGATCGGATTTCTCTATCAGCTTTATCAGTACCATACATTCCCAATAAGTCACTCATTATTGCTACTGCAATGTCTGCTTTAGACGGTTGTTCATTAAAAATTAGACCAAATCTTCTATGATTATTTTGTCCCAGATTTGTTATATTTTCAGGATTATAATTCATTAGTTTTTTAAGTAATTCTTGCTTGTTAACTTCCTTTGGAAATGTCATACTATCGAAATTATTGATTAAATCATTAATTGCTTCTTGTGCAACTTGAACATAATGTTCAGTGTTTGTAGGAGCAGTATATAGATTTGTTACTTCTTCAATTTTGTCGCTACTGCCAATTATATCTTTACATGAAATACCTGCAATATTTGCACCCTCAACATCTTTCCAATGTTGGGCAACTTCAATTACAGCATTCTTAACAGCTTCTCTTTCATTGTCTGGTATTAGCTTTTTTAAAGTGTTCATTAGGACATTCATTGCTAAATCAGCAGTATCACATAAGGTGTCCGGCAGACTGCCTAAAATTGCTTGATATGAGTCCTCTAAAGATTTAACAAATTGATTTTCATCAATGTTATATTTCTGGACAAACAATCCTGTCATTGATTTTAACTCGTTATATGCACTCTGTAAGTTCTGTTCATTCTTTGTTTTTAAATCATTACTTGCACTTTCTGACGGGATAGTTTGCTCTGGTTGTTCGGCTTTTTCAACTTGTATATTCTTACCTAATGCATTATTAATTAGACTAACAATTTTACTCCAACATTCTTGACTAAACGTAATAACGGCATTTTTATGAACTGTATAATTATTATCTGCATTAGGTTTTGCACCATGATTATTCTGAACATTCATATTCTGCTCACTATTGAACTCATTAATAACCTGTGTCCATATACTACCACTAATTTGTTTACATTCGGCACGTGTTAAACCCAGTTCATTTGCTATGCCCTGTGTTATACCACCTTGTTTAATTTTGAATTTACCGTCAATTCTGCCGTCCATATAGAGTCCTCTGCTGTATATATCGGCACAAATCTAAAAAACTTTAATAAATTGTTACAATTGAGATGATATTGTTACAATTCAACTTTATCATGCAAGTAAAATAAAAAGGTACACAATGGGTACAACAATTAAAACCAATAAAAAAGACACATAATTGTGAATATTTTATATACGGCACGCAGAAACTCCGTTTCTGACTTTGCCTGCTCCACTGCGAAACTTGCCAACGGTAACTTTCTTGCGGAGTCCTGGTAAGGACTCTGCCGAGCGCGAGTGAGCTGAGGGCGGAGGTATTTTCTTAGAAAGAAACGAAGTTTCTGAAAAGAAAAACCGCAGACCCGTTAAACGCGAACGAGTAAGATTAAACATTAATTATTACGTTTTTACG
>CAJOOM010000167.1 GCA_905236775.1 Candidatus Gastranaerophilales bacterium | reverse complement strand
GGAGGTATCTGAAAACTTCCTGAACCTTTTGCAACATAGCAATTAAGTACGATTTGTTGTACTCAAATGATTTCAAAATGTCATCAACGACTTTGAAATCAATTCTCTCTTTTGTTGTTTCAGTCATTTATTTTCTCCTACATTCCAGTATACAATTAGACACACTAATAATATATCATGGAGAAATTTTTGAAACAAGTGAAAAACATCACGATTTAAAGAGCTATGAGGAAAATTAATTTATTCTTTTTCTATTAAAGTAAAAATAATCGGATAAATTAATGTAATACTTATTCCAATCAAAAATGAATAAATTAATGCCAATTTAAAGGAAATAATATTAAAGAAAATAGGTTGAAGTACACCGCGTAAAATTGATATCAATAAGATTCCCCCGACTAATCCTCTTATTATACGTTTTTTCAGCGAACTTTTTTTAGGATTAAAAGGGAAGAATCGTCTGCAAATAAATGCACCATTGATTAATCCCAAAGCGAATCCGGAGCATACTACCATCGTATATATTTGTTTTAGCGGATTAACAAGCAGCTCGCCATTTACATAATCCATTTTATAACTATTAAAATAACAAACAAACACAAGCGCGAATATAGCAAAAATATTAATAAAACCAAGTAAGTACAAATATCTGTTTTTGTCTTTTTCTGCCCAGTTAATAACAGTATTTGCTATAAAAACAAGTATTAAACCGGTAAGTAGACCAAATAAAACATCCTGAGGAGTATGAACTCCTAGCCATAACCTTGAGAATCCTACCAGCAGAATCAAAAAGATTATAGACAAGCATCTTAAGATTTTGTGTCTTTGTAAAAATGCGACACCGCCTAAAACAGAAGAACTCATTGCTGTATGACCACTTGGAAAAGAATACCCTTTTGCAAAAGCAACTGCTTCACTCACCGGACACATTTTATCACTTAAAATCCAAGGACGATATACGCAAGCTAACATTTTTGCGAAGTGAGTAATAATAGAATTACAACTTGCAAGAGTAAATAAATATAAACCGGCCCTTAAATCAATGCACCAGTATGTTATTGCGCATATTAAAGTTGGAAGCCAAAGTTCGCCAAGTATAGTAATTGATAAAAACAATTTATTTAGCGATTCAAAATGTTCAATTCTTATATTTTGTAGTAACAATAAAAAATCAATTTGTGGATTAATCCAGCATGGATTAGAAAAACATTCTAACATAATACTCTCCCCCAGAATTTAATATTAGCATAAAACTAAAATTAAAAATAGAAAGTATACAATATTACAGTTTATGCTTCACTTATTGCTTTAATAATTTTAATTATTGTTTTCTTTTTATTAACAGAAAGTTCAGATATATATTTTAAAATTGCAAAGTCTTCTTCTTTATTTGATATAACGGGGTCTTCTCCAAAATTAAATAAATACATAAGCGGAATATGCAAATTTTCTGCAAGTTTAAATAATACTTTCGAAGACGGAAAGCTATACCCAGTTTCGGTTCCGGATATTGTTTGAGATGAACAATCGCACAGTTCGGCAAGCTTTTCCTGTGTAAGTCCTAAGCTAGTTCGGTATCTTTTTACATTTTCGCCAAACTTTTTCATTGTTTCTTTTTCACTATAAATCATATTTAGAGCGTATACGATATTTTCGTACTTAACAACCGACTGTATTTGTAGCTCATACGACTATAATTGTAACAATATGTAACAAAATTTAATCAAATTTGGCAATTTCATAAAAAAAAATAACTTTATATAGATACAAGTTTATGGGAATCGATTTTCTAATGTAATTAGTTAAAAAGTAAGGAGAAAAATTATGAACATGAGATTGGGAATTAGTCTTTTAGGGAAAATGCTTGAAAGTGGAAAAGCAATTGGCACACAAATGCCATTAACAAAAATTACAGAAACTCTTCAAAAAAATCACAGAGTTGTGAGCGAAAAGATTGGGGATATGCTCGGAGGGAAAGGTAAAGATATAATGAGAACATTAGAGGAAACAGGGAGTTTTGAAGAGATAACCGCTAAGTTAAATGAATTAGCTAGAATGTATCCAGAAGCAGCAGTTAAAATTGGCATGAAAAAATCTAAGCAGGGTTTTACAGTTCTACAAACTTCTGTGAAAAATGGAGATAAGACACTGTTAAAAGAGGCAGTATCAGTCGGTAAAGACGGAACAATAAAATCAAGAGGGACTGTAAACGGAACAAATGCACAATCGTTTGTCGACAATAATACAGGAGACTTTAGATTTAGGGCTGAAAAAGGAGCAGATACGGTTGCTGTCAGCGGAAATAAAAATGATTTAATAACAGCGAATGTCACAAGTGATGGGCAAAATGCTCTATCAGTACAAATTAAACGAGGCGGAAATGCTTCCGGAACTCAAGCTAGCTATGAATCAGTTGACGGACTAACCTATTTTAATCTTGGAAAAAACGGTACAGGTGTTAGCGGAGTTTATGATAATGCATTAATGTCACAAATAATTAAAAAAGATATTCAGGAAGGACAAAAATCTATAAATGAATTTGCAGAAGTTATTACCGGTAAAAAAGGGGGAGATGATGCAACACCAATTTTACTTCAAATTTTAAGACCACTTCGTGAAAGATTTAATACTGCTATTGATTTAAAAAAATACAATGGACATACAAGCTTTGAACGATTTTTAAGCAAGGATGAATTAAAAGGCGAACTATCTAAAATTGTCGGAGAAGAAAAAAGCATATCAGAAAAAATAGCAAAACTTATAAAAGAATCAAGAGTCAGCGGCAGAGAGATTTCTCTAAAAGATTGTCCTCGTGAAGTAAGAAACGCATTTGAATACAGAGAACAATTACGTAGTGACATCGGACAAGCAAGAGAATTAATCGAAATATATTGTTAAAGAGATTCTGAAACAAACTAGATATTGCGAAGTATTTAATTTTAACGATTAAATACTTCGCGTTAATTTAAATACCAAAACGGAAAACTGAGAAAGACAACGTATTTTCACTTTATAGTTTTTTAGTACACTCTATTAATTTTATTAAAAATTAAGAATGTTGTATAATATGTGCTATAATATATAGAGTAAATTGTAGAAGAGGAGGTTAAAATGTCAAATCCTATTTTAAATGAGGACAGATTTAAAGCAGATGAAAGAGTCTTAGAAAGTTCGCCAATGACAGTTAACGGTACAATTCAAGTTACAGCATTTTTAGGATTGTTACTTGTATGTGCTGCAACGTTTGTATGGTCTAGATTGACTGCCGGATATACAGATTTAGCAAATGGTTTAATGTATGGCGGTACAATTGTCGGTTTTATACTTGCTTTAATAATTACTTTTACAAGAAATAAATATTTGGTTCCAATTTATGCAGTATGTGAGGGATGCGCACTTGGTGGAATATCTGCTATTTTTGAAGCTCAATTTCATGGTATTGTAATTCAAGCTGTTATAGCTACCTTTGCGGCTTTATTTTCTATGCTTGTGTTATATAGGCTCAATGTTATAAGAGCTACAGATAAATTTAGAAGTGTAATATTCATATCAACTCTATCCATATTAGGAGTTTATTTGATTAATTTGATAGGCGGACTGTTTTTCCATATGCAAGTACCGTTTCTAAATTCGTCATCTCCAGTTGGAATTTTAATTAGCGCTGTAATAGTAATTATTGCTGCATTAAATCTAATTTTAGATTTCGACTTTATTGAAAAAGGCGAACAAATGATGTTACCAAAAGATTATGAATGGTATGGTGCATTTGGTTTAATGGTAACATTGGTATGGTTATATATTGAAATTTTGAAATTGTTAGCAAAAATTAACAGAAAATAAGCCGCCAAATTAAGGAGTAAGGACTTTATTCCCTTTGCGAATATTAAATGAAATATTAGGATTGGTTGTTTTTATAAATGTTTAGGTATGGGTGAGAAAAATATATAATTTTATTTTTAATCACCCTTAAACCTTTTATGAATCTGGAGAAAGAGGTTTTTATGTCAGAATTAATTGCTTTTATATTGGGAATGGTAGTTTCTTTAGTCGTTTTATCCGTTATGTTTATAAAACTAAAAAGTATAATTAAACAGGATTTTACGCAAATTGCTAATACTACAATCCAATCCGAACAGGAAGATTTAAGAAAACAAAATCGAGAAGCAATAGAAGAAAAACTTTTACCTTTGTATAAAGAGCTAAAAGAGTTTAAAGAAAAAGTCGATAAATTTAACTTATCCGGAGTTGAAAATACAACAAAGATTATTACTCAACTAGGAATGCTTGAAAAAAACAATAAAACCATTGAACAAGAAGCAAAAAACTTAACAGAAGCACTTACAAAGAATCAAAATATTAAAGGTGCTTATGGTGAGGAAATTTTGGATAAAATATTGCAAAATTCCGGCATGGTTGAAGGTATTCACTATACAAAGCAATGTTCTACTCTTTCTGAAAACCTAAGGGATGACGAACTTCACAAAATAAGACCTGATGTAATTATTAATTTACCTGATAACAGGCATTTAATAATAGATTCAAAAGTAACATTAACGAGTTATTTAGAATATATTAAAGATAATTCCAAGCTTAATGAATTTAAATCAGAAGTTAAAAAACGTATAAAAGATTTGGCTGATAAAAACTATAAGAATGCACAAGATACAAATCAACCTGATTTTGTTCTTATGTACATGCCTATAGATTCCTCAGTAACTGTTGTTTATGAAGATAGCGAACTTGTTAACTTAGCATATAAACATAATATAATAATAGCCGGAACTGCAGCGCTTTTAGTGGCAATAAGACTTGTTAATCAGTTGTTTGCGCAAAAAACACAAAATAAAAATTTAGAACAAATTGTCAAAGCAGGTACAAATTTATATGAAACTTTTGTTCTTTTATGCAATGAATTAATTGCTATACAAAAAGATTTAAATCAGTTATCAGATAAATTTACAAAAACAATAAATCGTTTTCAAAGGAATAATAAAAATAAACCAAGTCTATTTTCTCAAGTTGAAGAATTGAAAAAATTAGGAATAAGTACTGAAAAAACAATACCTTCGAACTTATTGGATGAGAATATAGAGTATGAAGAAGAGGTTATGATTAATGGCTAAAATATTAATAATAGATGATGATAGTGCAATAAATGAACTTATAAAAATAAATCTTGAATTGCAAGGTTACGAAGTATCTCAAGCATTTAACGGCATAGAGGGATTTGCAAAAGCAAAACAAGAAGAGCCTGCTCTTATTATTCTTGATGTAATGATGCCGGAAGTTGACGGTTTTACAGTTGCTCAACGGATTCGGCAATGCGTCGAAATTGCAGAAACACCTATTTTAATGTTAACGGCATTATCTCAGCTTACGGATAAAGTAAATGGTTTTAATATAGGTGTAGATGATTATTTGACAAAACCATTTGAGATTGATGAATTGATTGTTAGAGTAAGAGCTTTATTAAAACGGACAAAACAAATTCCAAAATCACTGGCAGTAAGAGAATTATTAACTTATAAAGAGATTACACTAATTCCTGAAACATATAGCGTAAAAATAAACGACAAAATTCAAAAATTAACCCCTATTGAATTTGATATATTTAATTTACTTTTTCAAAATCATGGCAATATGGTTTCGGGTGCAAAACTTTTAAAGGAGATATGGGGATATGAGCCGGATGATAATGTTGAAACAATAAGAGTACATATAAGGCATTTAAGAGCAAAGATTGATAAAATCTCCGATGGGAAAAAATATATAGAAACCGTGTATGGCGGCGGTTATAAATTAAATGTGTAGTTTTGTAAACTTTTTTTTTAAAGTTGAAATTTTGGTATTTGAAAAAACTTTATACATATATAGGAAATTGTAATATAAATAGCAAAGATGTAAGAGAGAGAACATGTCAGAAAATTATCTGCGCATATCAATTCCCGTCGAGTTGAAGCAATACCAAAAGTTAGATAATACTATAGATGATAATACAATAACTGCAGATTTTGGAGTGAAAATTGTAAAAGATTCTAATGGCGATATGCAGTATGCTGCATATTATTCAGATAGCGGTGACATTATTAAGAAAATATTTTATAAAGGCTCTTCTGTTGCCAATATAAAGCATTATAGAGATAATACTTTAACTTATCAAGAATGTTTTAATAATGGCAGGTTAAAGAGAAAGATAACATATGATAAAAGCGGAAAAGCTAAAGCTGATATTGTATATGAATATAATTCAAAGAATTTAATAGTCGCTATAAGAAAGAATTCTGATAATAACAGATATGAAGTCGAATATGGTTATGATGAGCTGTCTCGGGTTGACAGTCGTATTATTAAATACAATTCAAAAATATGTTTACAACAAATGTACAGATATGATATTCTTGACAGAGTTGTAGAATATAGAGATCGCAATCAGCATATAAAAGTACAAAAAATTAACCCCAAAAATGAACTTTTAGCCTATACTATTACTGATAGAGCAGGAAATGATATTATCATAATTAATAAATATCTTTGTTCAGATTATATTGGTACTGAAATAGATTTAAACGGACATAAAACAACCGTAAAAGATAAAGCTTATGTGGATAATGTCATGTTAAAGCATCCATTTACAAGTGAAGATGACTTAGATTTGGTGTTCTCAAACATAATTAATACACCAAGTGAGTTATCCGGCACAAAAAGAGATAAAGAAACTGATATTAGTGAGTGTATTATTTCTAACGAAGTAAAAGAAGTAAAAAATCTGGTTATAAATGGTCAGATAATAAAACCTTTATCGTTAGATACAGATTAGAATGTTGAATTTTTCAATTTGGAATAGAGATGTGTATCATCGAGTTGAATTGTAAATTTTTGTAAAAATTTTGCGGAATTTATTAAAAAATTAGATTTTGGATTCCTTTTTGACATAGAAGATGCGACAGAAGACTATGATTTTTCTACAGTTGAGTTTTATCGAGAAATTAAAAGAAGTGGCGGTTATTATGGACATGCGGAAACGTTTTTAACATTGTCTAAGAATATTCGAAAGAATCATAACATGCCATCCGGAGTCAGCCTAATTGAGTCATATAAAAATACTCCATATTCTTCTTATTACGAAGAAAAGATTAGGCAGCAAATAACTTAATCATTTGGATATGAACCTAATGAAGTTGTTGGTTATAATTTTAGCGAAACATCTGCTATTTCAAAGGATATTGCATCAAATGCAGACTTCTTGGCAAAATTAAAAGCAAATCACGATAAATTGGCAGCCGGATTTAGTTCAACCGGTGTAAATGACACGATAACTTATAATTTTGCAAAATGCGGTAACAGCGAACTAGAAAATTCTATAGGCGGATGCGATATAATTCACTCTGAAGTAGATGCGAGTGGTAATTTACACTTAGTTATAGCTGATACTTATGACTTTAACTGGTCATCTTGGAATGACGGTTCAGGTAAAAATGCTGCCGGCTTTGCTCTAATGTCTAATGGTGAATGCATGCCATACTTTGAGACTATAAATGTAGTAATTCCTGCCGGTAAATGGTAAAAAACAACAGTTAATTAAAATAATCTAACAAAGGATGACCGTAAAAAGTCATCCTTTTAAATTAGATTTTATATATTCAACAATTTTCCGAAGAGCGACTGAACGATGAGAAACATTATTTTTTTCTTCTTCTGAGAGTTCAGCCATTGTTTTTGTGTATCCGTTAACTAAAAATATCGGGTCATAACCAAAACCGTTTTCCCCTCTTGGGGCATCTATAATTGTACCATTGCATATACCTTGATAGGCATATTCGACCTCTCCTTTAGGATTAATAAGAGTCATTGCACAGGTAAAATGCGCATTTCTATTTTCTGTACCGTCTAATTCTTTTAGAACTCTTTCTATTCTCAATTCCGGAGTATCTGCATATCGTGCCGAATATATACCGGGTTTTCCGTCAAGTGAATCTATGCATAATCCTGAATCATCCGCAAGAACCCATGTCTTAGATAACTCCCAGGCTGCTTTTGCTTTTATGTAAGAATTTTCTTCAAAAGTTTTTCCGTTTTCTATTGGATCAAACTCACTAGGAGGAAGTATAAATTTAATCTTTTCGGACAAATCATAAGTTGCTACTATATCATTAATTTCTTGAACCTTGTGTTTATTAGATGATGCCAAAACTATTTTCATAGTATATTATCTCCTTATTACTTTTAATACTTGCTCCAAAATCTTTGTTTCAAAATATTTACCCCCAATATTTACCCCTTATATTTACCCCCTATATTTACCCCCGAAATGTTTACCCCTTTTATTTAACACTAATGTCCGAGAATATTATCAAAAAGTTTAATGTTTATTTAGTAATTAAAGTTATTATTATATAGAATCCTCATCGCTCAAACCTTCCTCTCTTTAGTTGATTTTATTTAATATTCTAAAGAGAGGTTTTTTTGATAAGAATTATGATTCTATAATCTCAGCACCGTTATTTTCTACTTTTAGAGTGCGAATATCCGTTTTTATTCCTTGTCCTTCCCAAATATCGCAAACAGTAGATTTAATCTTATCCAAATCATACTTATGAGAAATAACTAATATAGATGGACCCGCGCCAGATAAGACACAGCCTATTACTCCATCTTCGTGTTTAAAAGCTTCCATAATTTCGCGCATGCCAGGGATAAGTTTTTCTCTGTATGGCTGATGTAATCTGTCATGCAGAGCTTGTCTCATTAATTTTTCATCTTTAGTATTAACTGCTTGAATAAGCATTGCTAAGTGTTTTGCGTTGTATACAGCATCAGATAATGGCACGTTTTCAGGTAATACAGAGCGTGCTATATTTGTAGAAAGCTCAAAATCAGGAATACATACAGTTATATCCCATTCATCCGGCCAATTTAATTTAACAGTACTAATTGAACCGTCATCTTCTTGAGATGCCAACACAAAACCACCTAAAATTGCCGGAGCAACATTATCGGGATGTCCTTCTATTTCCGTCGCAATTGATAATAGTGCAACTGTGTCAGCCGGAGAACCGAGCAATTTATTTGCGGCGAGCAAACCACCTACAACAACGGAAGCTGAACTTCCTAATCCTCTTGTTATAGGAATTTGGGATTGAACATTAATTCTAAGTTCTGATGGTTCTTGTCCTATAGAATTATATAGCATCTCAACAGCCTTATAAATAATGCTATTTTCGTCTTTGGGAACGTTATCAAATATCATTTCATTAACGACTTCATTTTCAGCCATCAAATTTATTTCTACTCCGGTACCGGGTAAAACTGTTTCTTCAATAGTAATAATATTATATATCGGTAGTGCCAGTCCTATACAATCAAAACCGGGTCCAATATTAGCGGACGTAGCCGGCACTTTTACAGTGACTTTCATTTATATCTCCTCATAAAAGTATAAAGAGATTATACAATAAAGAAATTAAAAATAAAATTCTTGTTTTTTATTATCCATCTTTTAAAAATTTTACAAAATATGATGCCAATATAGGGATTATACTTAATCCTACAAGCACCGGAATAATCCCGAGATTCTGCGCAGTTAAGCCTAAAAATGCCATACAAAGTGCAATTGTTCCCCAGCAAAAGCCGTTAATAAATCCGGCTACAATGCTTTTATATTGCGGTAATGCTCTTTGAGCCCACACCATAATTATCGGTTGAGCAAGCATAGTAGTAAAACCTATAATGCTAAAAATAATCATAGACAATGCGGGATATAATCTATAAGTAAATGCAAAAAGAATAAGCATAGGACAAGTTGCGCACATAGAAAAGTAAATAACCGTTTTTGAACCGAATATTTCTTCTGCTTTAGGACTTAAAAAGGAACCTATAGCACCTGCAAATACAAATAAAAATAATGCTAAACCGATATAAAACGGAGTATATCCCATATTTTTCCATAAGAATGGCAATAAAATACAACAACTGTTTGTCATTAAAGATTTCATCATAGCAACTATCATTAAGTAGTTCATTTGTCTGCAAGCAAATATATCTTTGAATGATTTTAAAAACTGTTTATGTTCTATTGGTTTTTCAGTTATAGAAAGCTTCGGAACAAAGAAAAACATGAGTCCCGCAAGAAGCATTCCCGGAATAGCAGTCCAACAGAGCATGCCAAGTCCAAGAACCTGTGTAATAAGAGCCGCAATCAACGGTCCTAAAGCAAATCCCAAAGAGCCTGCACTCATAAATACTCCCATATTGTTGGTACAATTTTCTTTAGAAAAAAGGTTTACAAAACCGATAGATTGCGGATGAAAAAAACTTCCGCCCAGACTTCCAAGTATCATAAATATAATTAAAAGCCAAATAGTTGGTGCATTAGGTGTTAAGGGGATAAATATTGAGAGAAGAATTAACCCCCAAAATATAAAAAATCTTTTTAAGATGTTATCAGCAAAAAAACCAAAAATAGGTTGAAGCATTGAAGAACATATGTGAGCAATACTTATAATTACAGTTGCTATTGCCATAGAGAAACCGAGTTTTGAGGCAATAAACGGCATTATAGGATTTAAAAATCCTGTGTAAATATCGCATACAAGATGTGCTAAACACAACCATATAATAGCTTTTTGAGTAGTTTTTGTACTAAATTCCATACTATTATTTTACTACGCGAACAAATTAGAGCAAATTCGTGTTATTATTAAGTGATATAAAGGTTACAGGTTTCACTAAATATGGCAAAAAATCTTGTTTTTTTTAAGACACATTATATAAATAATGCTGTAATATCGGAATACTCAAAGTTATTTTCTTCATTACCAGATAACTTTGAATGTTTGTTATTTATGGATAATCATGCAAAGGTCATAGACAGTTCGGATAATGAGCATAAAATCGTTCTTAATATCAACAATAGAAGAATAAATACTTTTTTATATGATAAGTTTGTACAAGATGAATTAAAACTTCCATATTATACAGATGACCCTGATAATACGGATTTGGGTAAGGTAATGTGGTATTGTAGTGACTATCCTTTGTATATAATAAGGAAGTTTTATCCTAATTATGATTATTATTGGTCATTTGAAAATGACGTTTTTTGTAACGGAAATTCATATGAGCCATTTTTTAATAAATACTTGAATGATGATTCGGACTTAATAATAAGTCATTATCGAAATACAAAAAACAAAGATTGGTACTGGATAGAGCAAACGGAATGGTGTTATAGTCAAAATGATATTTATGGTTGCTTATTTCCGGTAGTTAGAATGTCACATAAAGCAATTGATTTTTTATATAAAAAACGATTGAAGCATGCCATAAAATTTCAAAAATTAATTACCAACAAAAAGAATAAAAAGAAAATACGATGGATTTTCTGTGAAGCATTTACAGCAACGGAATTGACTAACAATAAATTTAAATGTAAAAATTTAGATGAACCATACATAAGATGGTCTCCGACTTGGAATCTGAATTTAGAAAGAATATTTGAAAACCCTAATTTTAGGCTTTATCACCCTGTAAAATAAATGTTTTGTTTGTGTTAGTATTAATTTATGTAGAATTATAAGAGGAAATAAGTAATGACAACAACAGAACATGTAAAGCCTATTAACTCGGCTAAAGAACAAATAAGACAAACAAGAATTCAAAAGCTTGCAGAGCTTGCTGATAAAGGAATAAATCCATATCCTTATGTGTTTGAAAAAGATGCTAATGCTGCTGATTTACAAGAAAAATATAAAGATTTACCGGCAGGAGAAGAAACGGAAGATAAGTATTCTGTAGCAGGTAGAGTTATGGCAATAAGAAACACAGGGATGTTTATCGATTTAATGGATACAACAGGAAAAATCCAAATATTTTCCCATAAGGAAAATATGGACCCTGATATGGTAAAAACTCTTAAACTTGTTGATATAGGTGACATTCTTGGATTTACAGGAACAATAAGAAGAACACCAAGGGGAGAACTTTCTATTAAAGCGACAAACTTCAAAATGCTTTCAAAATCTCTTCTTCCTCTTCCTAATAAACAAATAAGTGAAGAGAAGTTAGAACAATTAAAGTCATATCACAATATGTCTGATACAGAAACAAAGTATCGTCAAAGATATTTGGACTTAATTGTAAATGAGTCAACTCGTGATACTTTAAGAAAAAGAAGTTTGATTATACAAAAAGTTCGTGAATACCTATTTAAACAAGGCTTTATTGAAGTAGAAACTCCAATGCTTCATACTCAAGCATCCGGAGCGAATGCAAGACCTTTTATTACTCATCATAATGCTCTTGATATGGATTTGACGTTAAGAATTGCTCCTGAACTTCACTTAAAAAGACTTATGGTGGGCGGACTTAATGATAAGATTTTTGAGCTTTCAAGATGTTTTAGAAACGAGGGCATTGACACTCGTCACAACCCTGAATTTACTATGATAGAATTATACCAATCATATGTAGATTATAATGAAATGATGGCTTTAACTGAAAATCTTGTTGCTTATGTTGCTCAAGAAGTTCTTGGTACAACAAAAGTTCAATATGGCGATAATTTAATAGACTTAACTCCACCTTGGGATAGAAAAACTATGATAGGCGGAATTAAAGAAAAAACCGGAGTCGATTTTGGCGAGTTCTTTACTGCACAAGAGGCTTATGAAAAAGCTCGTGAACTTCATGTTGAAGTTGATGAACAAATGAACTGGGGACAAATTGTTGAGGCTGTTTTTGAAGAAAAAGTTGAGCCGAGTTTAATACAACCTGTTCATATCATAGATTATCCTCGCGAAATCTCTCCGCTTGCAAAAGTTCATAGAGACAATGACAGATTAACAGAAAGATTTGAAACCCGTGTAAATGGTTGGGAAATCGCAAATGCATTCTCTGAATTAACCGACCCGATTGATCAAAGACATCGATTTGAAGCACAAGCGCTTGCAAAAGCAAACGGTGACGAAGAAGCAATGTCAATTGATGAAGACTATATTAATGCTCTTGAATATGGTTTAGCACCTACAGGCGGCATGGGAATGGGAATTGACCGTTTGGTAATGCTTTTAACTAACTCACCTACTATTCGAGACGTAATAGCATTCCCGACTCTAAAGAAAGTTGAGTAGATTAAATTTATATAATTAATTTTAAAAACAGGTTCGAGATTAATTTTCTGAACCTGTTTTTTATAAAATAATAATTTTATAATTTCCCTACTAAATCATACTCAGTTGCGTCAATTATTTCTACCAATTCAATATCTCCCGGAACGACAGGTTTTGTTGTTCTTATACTCACAACACCATCAATTTCAGGCGCATCATATTCGGTTCTTGCTACAACTTCACCATCATCTGAAAATGATTCTATTATGCAAGGAATTTTCTTTCCAATAAAACTTTTATTTCTTTCCAAGGAAATCTTTTGTTGAATTTCCATAAGCTCTTTAAATCGTTTATGAGCAATTTTTTTTGGAACTCTTGGTTTAATGTTATATGATGGAGTTCCCTTTTCTCTTGAATACTCAAAAACCCCAACGCGGTCAAATCTCATATCCTTTATAAATTTTTTAAGGTGTTCAAAGTGTTCCTCTGTTTCTCCCGGATAACCGACTATAAAAGTAGTCCTGATAGAAACATTAGGAATTCGTTTTCTAATATTTTCTATCATAGGTTTATAATCAAAAGCAGGACGGTTCATCAGCTTTAATAACTCAGGATGAGAATGTTGGAGCGGAATATCAACATACTTAACAACCTTTTTGCAACTTGCAATTGTTTCTATTAACTCATCGCTCATAGTAGTTGGATATGCATACATAACTCTTATCCACCCTAAACTTTCAATGGTATTTAATTCTTTTAATAGTTTTGAAAGCATTGGTTTTTTATAAATATCAATGCCGTAACCGGTTGTATCTTGCGCAATCAAGATAATCTCAGTAACTCCTCGTTTTACAAGTTCGTTTGCTTCTTTAACAATATCTTCGATTTTTCGTGAATGATAATCACCCCTCAAATAAGGGATTACACAATAACCGCACCTATAATTACATCCATCTGCAATTTTTATATATGAACTTGCCCCCATAGTTATTTGCTGACGTCGAACATTCTCCGGATAAACATAATTTGGCTTGGTATTAACTTCCGATACAAAATCTTTCTCAATATTTTTTATAACTTCCGCTATTTTGCTAAAATCTGTTGCGCCGACAACTCCTGCAATCTCCGGAATCTCTTTTTTAATTTCCTCAGGATGCTTTTGTGCAAGACAACCTGCTACAATAACTTTTTTTCCTTTGCTCACAAGTTCTAATATTGTGCTTATTGATTCTCGTTCCGCATCACAAATAAAAGAACAAGTGTTAACAATAACAATGTCCGTTTCATTTTCATTCAATGTGATTTCGTACCCATTTTGAGCCAGAATACCAAGAATAAGTTCTGAATCAACCAAATTTTTAGCACATCCGTGAGTTACAAGAGCTATCTTTTTCATAAATTTAGTATATCAAAAAATGTTAAAAGTGGAAAATGGTTTTTTAAAAGGCTATAAGGCAATAAGAGAATGGAAAATGGAAAATGGAAAATGGAAAATGGAAAATGGTTTTAAAGCAGTCTAGCGCAATAACCTCCCCTTTTTTTACACTAACCGGAAACACTTGACAAAACTCAGTCAAATTCCCCTCGCCCACTTTTTTACACTAAGCGGAGACATTGAGCTAAACTTCGTGACGTTTAACCTCCCCCTTTTTCAATTCAGCATGGGGAGGTCGGCATTGTGTTTGAGAGCTTTTGCTCGAAAACTACAATGACGGGAGAGGGTAATAATGAACACTAAACCCACTCTTGAATTTCCTCCTGCTCAAGCCTGTCACTCACTGTGCTAAAGCTCTTGTTCGTTTCGGCTTTCGCTATCCAAACTTCGTCCGTACGGAAATTCGCTCTCTTGAATGTCTAATTTTCGATTGCAAGCAATCTCAAATTGACATTCTTTTCTCTCCGTCGGAGTTAAATTTACCGTGGGGCAACAATTTACTTTCTTTTTTAATCTTTTAAATCTTTATACTTTTTAGTATTACTAGTTTCATCTATATATTTTTGTTCTATCCCATTTTCAGGGAGCTGTACTGCTCCAAATTTACTGAAATTAATTCTGAATGTATCTGGAATATCGTTTTGTTCACATTTGCTAACATCGTCTTGCCAAGTGGTTGGAGGCGCACTTTCCATACAATTGTTCCCTCTACTTGAACCATTAACATCAATCAGTATATAATTTCTGTTAAAATTAATCGAAGAACTATTAGTATCAAAAAATCTAAGACGCCAAAGTGCACCATCAGAAGTCTCAAACCACCTTCCTTTTTCATTTGTACAATCCCCTTCGCTGGTAATAACAAATCTTGATTTGAGCAATCCGCAAAGTTTAATTGCATGTTTTGCAGCTGGAGTATTGCCAACACCACCATATGACACACCATTATAAGATACTTGTGTGTCATCAGTAAACCCTTTATTCCTATCATAGAAGTCTTCATCGTTAGCGAGTTCGTGGAGAACTCTGGATGCTTGTTTATATGCTTTTTTGAATGCTACCATCTCTCTATTAGGTTGGGCATTTATTACTGCCGGTGTCAATATTGCTGCAATAACTCCAATAATCGCAAGTGTTATAAGAGTTTCTGCTAAAGTATAACCTTTTTTAATCATTATATATATCCTTTCGCTATACTTTATTTTACTATTTTTTTGTCACTCATACAAGTGCTTGTCTTTGTAAAGTGAATAAGTGGTTTTAAAGCAGTCGGGCGCAATAACCTCCCCCTTTTTTTACACTAAGCGGAGACACTTGACACAACTCCATCAAAATCCCCTTGCCCCCTTTTTTTCAACAACCGGAAACACTTGACACAACT
>CAJOOM010000166.1 GCA_905236775.1 Candidatus Gastranaerophilales bacterium | reverse complement strand
TTGGGCACATTACGGTTGGTTGTTATTAGATTTTAAATATGGAAATTTATGTTCTGGTGCAATATACTGTGATAAATTTAAATCAATCGAGTGCAATTATCAGTTCTTTAATGATTTGGTAAATCATGTAAAGTTAAAATACTCAAATAATATAAAGGATAAAATCATAGAACTCCTAAGTGATATTGATAGTGTCTATAAGAAAGGTGTTCTTGTATTAGTTGGTTGTTTTAATATTTACGATGAAGATATTTGTAAATTAATTAATGAATTATGGCATAAGGAAACTAACAAAAAAGAATATTTACTATTCTATACGTGGGCAATATTAAATTCTTTTGATTCACGAAATTATAAAATAATATATAATATTTTGAATGAATATTTAAATCTCTCTACAGAAAAAGATAAATATGGCACTAGTGAATTAAACTTATATTCTGATATATTTAGGTTGGCATATTCATATAATACGCATTTTTTATCAAATAATGCATTGAAAGCATTAATTAAGTTCTCTAATAACAGTTCTAATTTTAAGGATGTTTTAGCTTGTGTTTTTAGTTGTATTGATAATATTATAGCCATAGAATATTGCATTAAATATCTTTTAAAATTAAATAGAAAGAATCCAAATAATATTTTTAAAATTACTATCACTGATCATTGGGATAAAAAACAAAACAGAGGTAATTTGTCACAAAAAACACGGTTTTGGTTATATAACGAATGGAATAGTAACAAACAAAAAGCATACAAACAAATTGCATTTAGATATTGGAGTGTTTCTGCGAATGTGGATGATTTAGAAAATTTTCAAAAGATTTCAGCAAAAAATCCTTTTTATAAAAATGCTTTAATAAAAAGAATGGAATTATCAGATATTACTGTAACTGATGAGTATATAAAAAATATTATTAATAAAGCAAAATTCTATCATTTTTACAAAGAAGTACAAATCTGGAATTCAGGATTTAATAATGCGCTGTATTCTTATATTAAAAAAAGAAAAGGTAACGTTTCTAATGATGTAGTATTTGTATTAATGATGATTAACAAAAAAGATGCTGAATGTTTAATTTTAAATAACGAAAAAATATTGAAAGATAATATTTATATGGCGTTAGTCGCATTACACATAGGCACAGAATGCATGCTGATTTTTGCAAAAAAAGTTTTCTCAAGAATAGCTAAAAAAATAAAATCAAAAAAAATTATATTGTTACCTGATTCTTATAAAGATGCATCTAAAATATTTACCATTAATTTTTTAGAAAATCTTTTTCCTTATTTAGAATATTTTGATGAAGATTTTATCTTATTTATAATAGAACAATATAATAGACTATCTGATGTCAAATCAAAAAATATCAATTTATGGAACAAACTTATAAGTAAGCTTCCAAATGATAAACAAAAAATTTATTTACCCAAGGATAAAAAAACTATTTTAAATTTATTAAATAAGTATGGAAATTCAAATGACTATGATTATATATTAACTGTAATTAAAAAATTTTCAAAGGCAGAAAAAGAATTAGTCTTGGATTGCTTGTTAGAATGGTTTGAAACAAAAAATTCATTTGAAAGTCTAAAAATTGTGGCAAAAATAGTTCAGAGTTTTGGAAATAGAAAGTCTTTTAGTGAGATATTGATACCATGTCAAGAAAAATATATTTCAAATGTTGGAAATTCATACAACAATGTTTTGGCATCAGATTTAATTCTTATGGACGCAAAATATTATTTATTTTCAAGAACATTAATTTAACAAAGTTTTATTATAATTTTTCAATATACCAATCCGAATTTCCAAAATGATTAAAATTCCACTGAAGTTCAAAATAAAAATTAAACTCCTAAGAATTATCATCTTTGAAGTTCCAAGAGTATTTATTCAATTGTGTTTTGCGATAACTTTCAAATGCGTCCTGAATTTCTTTTGCAAACTTTTTCCTAAATTCAGAATACGGAATCTCTAAAGTTTCATGAGTTAATTTATTTTTCAAAATCATCTTCAAACCCTCTTATATTATCAAGTTCAATGTTGTATCGTTTGCCGGTTTTATCAACGCAGGTTGCAAAATTTACAGTTTTATCAGCAAATTTGTTTTCCCATAAACAAATCAATAAGCCAATTTCTTGTGTTTTTAAATTTAAAATCTTTGTTCCATATAGCTTATAATCTTTTTCAACCATAAAATATTCCTTTCGCTATGAACATTAATCGATTGTTGATAGGAAAACCTCAAGTGTAATGTCAGAATTTTGTATCATTCAGACATATTTATTTTGTAAACACCGATTGAACAGCTCTTGAACAACACTTGAACACATCTTAAAAATCGACATCTTTTTCGTGGTCAATAAAAAATGCATTCAGTAAATCTGCTTCTCGGTGCAAAAATTTTACAATCGGAGCTAAGTTGTAACACTCTTCTTTATCAGGTTGTGTTGCACAGAAGTAATCAATCACAACCGCAATGTTATATACTTCCTCTGCCAATTTACTTAATCGTTTAAATTCTTTAGGTGTAATATTTAATCCGACTTTTTCCATATGTTTTCCTTTATCGTTTCGTATTAATCACTTGCAAGAAAAGTAAAGTCAAGTTTGTTTTGATATATTC
>CAJOOM010000165.1 GCA_905236775.1 Candidatus Gastranaerophilales bacterium | reverse complement strand
CCTCACCAAGAATTTCTAAAGTTCTTACGAACTTTGAAATTCTATCCTCTCCCATTGGAGAGGGGAATATTCTAGACTACTTTAAAACCTCGATTCACAATTCACGATTCACAATTCACGACTTGTTTGCTGGGCGAGATTGTGCCAGACTACCTTAAACCCACTTTCCATTCTCCATTCTCCATTCCTTTCCCTTATTGTTTTTTAAAAACTCACTTTCCACTCAGTAAAAAACTTCGGGATTTTACATCAATTAATTTATAATCTCATCCTTTAGGATGATTGACAAATATTTTGTTAGGAGTTATTCTTACAAAGTACCGAGATATAAAGAGAAGATAAAAAAGTATGAAAGGAGCGTGTGTGATGAAAATCAGTCCTATAGCGTATTCTCCTGCGCAAAATTATCAAAATTTAAGTAGAAAAAAGAATTTACAAAAAGTAGAGATGCCGCAAACATCGAATTTAAATTTTAAAGGTGGCTCATCAGGATTCTGGTCTTTGGTTGGAACAGTAGTTGGCGGGGCTGCCGGAGCAATATTGTCAGGCGGAATTTTAATTCCGTTCATAGGTGCCGGTATTGGTTCAATGGCTGGCGGAATATATGGTCAAAAAGACGAACCTCAATCAGATCAATACGGCCGTCCTTATTATGATAGTGAATATTCAGGATACGATTATTTAGGTTAATTAAATTATTTATACTTTTGTAAAAAAACCTTGTATGCATATATACAAGGTTTTTTTGTTGGAGTAAAATATTTCTGGTGTGTAATTGGGAGGATTTATAATGCTGGATAAAGCCGTAGAATATATAATGCAAAAAATAGGAGATTTTAAGCCTGAGATTGGTATTATTTTAGGTTCAGGTCTTGGTGATCTTGCAGACGAGTTTTGTGAAATAATAATTGACTATAAGGATATACCTGGCTTTGAATCGTCAACAATTTCCGGTCATAAAGGAAAATTGGTTTTTGGAAAAATAAACGGTAAGAATGTTGTTATGATGCAAGGCAGGTTTCATTTTTATGAGGGGCATTCAATTCAAAAAGTTGTTTTTCCGGTAAAAGTAATGAAAAAGCTTGGAGTGGAAACACTTATTATAACAAATGCTGCAGGTGGAATAAATCCGGCATTTTCTCCGTCTGATTTAATGGTAATAACTGACCATATAAATTACATGGGAGTAAATCCTCTAATAGGAGCCAACGATGATTCTATGGGAACAAGATTTCCGGATATGAGCAAAGTTTATACTCCGGAATTAGTGGAAATGGTTAAAAGAATAGGATTGGAAATCGGTGTCGAGCTTAAAGAAGGTGTTTATATAGCACTTACGGGTCCATCATATGAGACACCGGCAGAAGTAAGAATGGCAAGAACTATAGGCGCAGATGCAGTAGGAATGTCCACTGTTCCTGAGGCAATAGTAGCTTCGTGGGCAGGAATGCAGGTCATTGGTTTAAGTTGTATTTGTAATTCTGCCGCAGGTGTAAGTTTTACCGTGCTTTCTCACGATGATGTTATAAAAGCAGCAAATAACGCGAAAGATAAATTCAAAAAACTTGTAAAAGAGGTTATTAAAAAGTTGTAATGAGATTAGATAAATTTTTAAAAGTATCAAGGCTTATAAAACGCAGAACTGTAGCTAATACCGTTTCTGATATGGGAAGAGTTTGGGTTAACGGTAATCCTGCAAAGCCAGCCAAACAATTAAAAGTCGGAGATATCATAGAGATAGAGTATGCAAACAGAACAGAAAAATATGAAGTGCTAATTGTGCCGACAGGGAATGTAAGTGTACAAGAATCAAGTAATTTATATAAAGTTTTATAATCGCTTAAATTCATGTTATAATTGTTAAGGATGCATTTTATGCACAAATAATGCAAGATAGCATAAGGAGAAGGATTATGACAACTTTGAGAAATGAACGTGTCAGAAAAGAGTTAATGCGTGATATATCTGATATTTTAAGAAAAGAAGTCCGCGGGCTTGAAGGTGTTGTATCTGTTGTGGATGTTGAAGTTTCACACGACAATTCTTATGCTAAAGTTATTTACTCCGTTTTAGGTTCTCCTGAGCAAGTAGAAAAGGACAAAGAAATTATTGAAAGAAACACTGGAAAAGTCCGTTACGAAGTTGGTAAGCGGATTCGCTTACGTGTAACTCCTGAAATTAAGTTTGTATATTCGGACGGTCTTGAACAGGGTTCTAAGGTACTTGATCTTATTGATAAGATTTCTAAGGGTGAAATTAAGTAATGTTTGGTTTTTTAAATGTGTATAAACCAAATGGCAAGACATCGCATGATGTTGTTGCGATTTTACGACGTATTACAAAAATCAAACAAATAGGTCATACAGGAACTCTAGACCCTTTTGCAGAGGGAGTATTGCCGATTTGTATAGGCAAAGCAACACGATTAATAGAATATCTTGATGACGATAAAGCTTATATAGGAACTGTTCAACTCGGAAGTTCAACCGCTACATATGATATTGAGGGTGAAAGAGTAAATTATTCCGACAAAAATGTTTCAATAGAAGAGGTTAATGAGGTTTTAAAAGAGTTTCGAGGTGATATAGAACAACTTCCGCCGATTTATTCTGCTATAAAAGTTAATGGTAAAAAATTATACGAGTATGCAAGAAACGGCGAAGGTGTAAAAATTGAACCGAGGCGGGTAAATATTAAGGAATTGGCGGTCAAAAATTATGATTCTGAGAATCGTCAGTTAGAAATTTTTGTAGCTTGTTCAAAAGGTACATACATACGTTCTTTAGCGAATGATATAGGAGAAAAGCTGGGAATATACGGGCATTTGATAAAATTAATAAGAGTTAAGGCGGGGAGATTTGAGTTGGATAATTCTATAAGTTTAGAAAATCTTCAAACGCTCGAACAAGTTGAACAAAATTTGATAAAACCTGTGGAATACTTAAATTATCCCAAGTATGAACTCAATGAAAAAGAATTAGAACTTGTATCACATGGGATGGAAATAAACTCGCGACAAGAATTAGAAAACGGTATTGTTGTTCTAACGAATAACGAAAAATTAATAGCAATCGGTGAATGTATAAATAATAAAATAAAATCACACAAAGTGTTTATATAGAAAAATAATTATTTGAATAATAATGGTGATTTTGAGAAATTATTTATTGATATAAAAAATTTCGGAATTATCCTTTCCTGCACACCAGATTATTCTAATAAGTCTTAAAACCAATTTGCGCTGGCTTGGTTCTATCAATTAACATATCAATAGCCTGTTTTAATTCTTGTATATCGGTTTTATTGTCTTTACAATGTTCAATAAAATAATGTTCCAAATCGTCAAGCCGTCTTGCCAAATCCTTATGTTCTATTGCGTATTGACGAAGTTGTATAAAAGCTCTAACTATTTGTATATTTATTTCAACGGCTTTTTTGCTGTTTAATACACTTGATAGCATTGCAACTCCATGTTCTGTAAAAACATATGGTGTAGTAGGTGAATGTTTCAATGTTTTGAACCTATCACAATTTGTGATAAGTTCGTTTGCCTCATCTTTACTGAGTCTGAACATAAAATCACTTGGGAATCTCTCAATATTTCTTTTAACAGCTTGATTAAGAACCATTGTTTTAACTCCATATAGTTCTGCTAAATCTCTGTCTATCATAACTTGTTTGTTTCTGATTACAAATAT
>CAJOOM010000164.1 GCA_905236775.1 Candidatus Gastranaerophilales bacterium | reverse complement strand
TTTGTAAAACGCGAAAAAACAAACGATATGGCAGTTGCTTTGAATTATTTAAAAAATCATAAAAAGGCATTATATCTTGTTGGATTAACAATTTGTCTGCAATTTATTGTTGCGGTATTTTCTAATGGTTTAAATGCTTTAATTACTGATTATTACGGGTTGAGTTTTTCAGATTTAACATATTTAAGAACTCTTTTGGGTGTAGGTATTGTAGCTGGTATGGGGGCGACAATTTACTTTGCAAGAATAATGAGGATTCCGCATTTATTTGCAAGCGGTTTTATTGTATTATGCCTTGCTCTTATTACGGCTCCGCTTTGTAAAACAATGGAAAGTGCGTGGTTGTGGCTTGTTCCGATAGGAATGGCTGATGCTGTTGTAATCGTAATGTTAGATACTATTTTGCAAAAAATTACACCCGATAGAGTCAGAGGTAAAATTTTCGGTTTAAATTTAACCGCAAGTACATTGAGCTTTTTAATCGGAACGGCAATTGTTGCACATATTGTAGGATTTATTAATCCTTTGAATGTATTTAGAGGAATTGCAGTTATTTCATTTGTTTTAGCTGCGTTAATACTTATATTTGATAAATCTTTCAGATATTTCTTGCTCAAGGCAACTTTAGGGCATATTTTCTTGCTTTTGTTTAGGTATAGAATTGAAGGAGCAGAAAATATACCGCACAAGGGTAAATGTATTTTGGCGGGAAACCATACAGGACATCTTGACCCGTTTATAGTTCAAATGGCAACCAATCGCCAGTTGTGGTTCGTAACTGGTCCTGCTGCGTTTAAAGTTCCTATAGTAAGACATCTTTTAAAATATTATAATGTTTTGCCATTGAAATTTGGTAAAGGATTGGAGGCAATTGAAAGTGCAAATCAAAAATTAAACGCCGGTGAAGCGGTAATAATTTTTCCCGAAGGTAAATTTACTCCTAACGGTGAGCTTTGCAAATTTAATCGCGGGGTTGGTTTAATGGCAAAAGAAACAAACTCTCCGATTATTCCGTTTGCAATAAAAGGCGGATTTGAAACTTGGGGCAGGGGAAGAATTCTCCCGAAATTGTTCAATGAAATAGTTATTCAATTCGGGCAACCTATAACAGAATTTGAACGTGATGAAAAAGAGATTGCACATGAACTTCAGGCACGCGTAAATTTTATGAAAAAATCTCTGGAACGCAGACAATTTTATAAAATTGACCACAAATTACATTCAAATTTCCTTGATTTAATGCAGGAAAAAGGTGATATCTATGGGCAAGTTAAAGCACTTACTCTCAAAACAAAAGAGGGTTACGAAGAATTAAGTTACATTGAGATTTCAAGAAAAGCAAAGAAATTTGCAAACTACCTTATCGAAACTGTCGGAGTTCAGAGAGGGGAAAGAATTGCAATAATTTGCGAATCTCGTCCTGAATTTTCAATCGGTATGTTTGCCTCTATTCAAACCGGTGCAGTAACTGTTCCGTTGGATGTAAAATTAACTGTTCCTGAACACACTCATATTCTGAATGACTGTAATCCTCGCATTTTATTGTGTTCAAGTCATTATTTAGAACACGCAATTGAAGTTAAAAATAATGTTCCGTCTATTGAGCATATTTTCGTTCTTGACGATGAAAATGAAGGGGTAAATGAAAATAATATAGCACAATACCCACGAGTATCAGCACTTGAGGCAGATATTGAAAAGGATTTGGGACGTCCAAGAACATTAGATGAAACTGCTTTGATTGTTTACACATCAGGCACAACAGGAAACCCGAAAGGGGTAATGATTAGTTTTGGAAATATTTATTCTCAATTACGTGATTTTGAAATAATGTTCAAATTAACTAATGACAATACTTTATTATCAATTTTACCTCTAAACCATTTGTTAGAACTTGATTGCGGATTTTTCGGAATGTTATATATGGGTGCAAAAGTTGTTTATATCAAATCTTTAAACCCTAAAGAATTAACTTCAACTATGAAAGAAAAAGGAATTACAAATATGATTGTAGTTCCCCTAGTTGCCAAAATGCTCAAAAACAGTATAGATAAGCAGATAAAAAAACAACCCGAAACTGCACAAAAAGCATTCAAAGTTCTTTATGCACTTGCAAAATTTGCGCCACGCAAAGTTCGCAGATTGATGTTTAAATCAGTAATTGACGGTTTAGGCGGGAAATTGGAATGTTTTATATGCGGTGGCGCACCGTTAGAGGATAGTGTTGCGGAATTTTTTGAAAGAATCGGTATTCCTGTATTCCAGGGGTATGGTTTGACTGAAACTTCTCCGACTATTTCAACAAACAGATACGGACATTCAAAAATCGGTACGGTTGGACAGGCTTTACCGTCTGTTATGGTAAAAATTGCAGAAAATGGAGAAATCTTAGCAACAGGTCCGAATGTTATGCAAGGGTACTACAACAAACCTGAAATGACAAAAGAAGTAATAGATGAAGACGGCTGGTTCCATACAGGTGATATAGGAGAAATCGACAAAGACGGCTTTATAAGAATCACAGGAAGAATCAAAAATATGATAGTCTTAGGCGGTGGAAAAAAGATTTTCCCAGAAGAAGTTGAAGCGGTATTAGAAACTTCAGAACTTATAAAAGAAGTCTGCGTTATGTCTTTGACAATAAAATCAGGTAACAAAGCCGGAACGGAGGAAGTCGGTGCGATAATTTGCCCTGCGGATAATTTGCAGAAAAAATCTGATGAAGAAATTCAAAAACTTTTGGAAGATGAAGTTAAAAAATTATCAGAAGCTAACCTTGCACCATACAAAGCACCAACGGTTATAGTTATACACAGAGATGAACTTCCAAAAACCTCAACACGTAAGGTAAAACGTAAAGACCTAAAGGAGTGGTATGAGGGGTAAAGGAGTAAATATTATTGGAAAGTTTATACCTTACAACAAAAGATAAAATTACTATTGCACTGAATCATTATAAAAACGGACATGATGAAGTTGTAATAGTTGCTCCTGGATGGTGTATGACAAAAGACTCTGATGCATTTTGTCAAATATCAGAGATGTTTGCAAAACATTTTGATGTAATCTCATTTGATTTCAGAGGACACGGTCAATCCGGTGGAATGTATACATTTACAGCAAAAGAATTTATAGATATGGATGCTGTTGTCAGGTTTGCTAAAAAAAATAATTACATAAAAATTTATCTTGCAGGATTTTCTCTTGGGGCTGCAATTGCTCTAATCTATGCATCAAAAAGCATGTTTATTGATAAAGTAATAGCGGTATCTGCGCCAAGTGATTTTGATAAAATAGAAAACGAAATGTGGAAAAAAGAAGCCTGGGGCGAAACTTTCAAAAAATTTGAACTTGACAGATTTGTTTCAATTCGCCCATATCCGGTTCCATTGGACAAAATTAAACCGATAGATATTGTTGACAAAATAAAAGTGCCGACTCTTTTTATTGCAGGTGAAAAAGACCCGACTGTACACCCTTGGCACACAAAAGAACTTTATGAAAAAGCCTTTTGCAAAAAAAAGTATAAAGAATATAAAAACGGTTGTCATGCAGAAGATTTGTTTCTGCATTTTGAAGATGATTTTACAAAACTTTGTCTTGATTGGTTAATAAATTAAATTTTTAAGTTTGTCATAATCTATTTTTGAATTATGGCGAGGATCTCTCGGGATTTTTGTGATTACAAGTTTATCATATTCAAAATTTTGTTTTTTTAATTCCTGCTCAAGTTTATGTTTTAGTATTTTTGTTTCAACGACAAGAACTATTTCATTATTAATTTTTAGAACTGTTCCAATTTCAACACCGTCAATTTCAAGTAGAGCATTTTCAATCGGAAAAACATAAACTTCTTTACCGTTATGTTCAAAGCGGTTTTTCACCCTGCCCATTAAAAACAGTTTGCCCTCATTGTCCAAATATCCTGCATCTCCCGTTCTGTGCCAGATTTGCCCATTATAGTGAATTTTTGCAAATTTTTGAGCTTTTTCGCTATTATAATATTCTTTTAAAACATGTTTACCCTCAACGCAAATTTCTCCAATTTCACCGGTTCCAAGCCATATACTTTCAAAATCTTCAATAATGTCATCGGATGGTTTTATAATTTTTATATTTATATCGTCAATTGGTTTTCCGACATAAAGCCCGTCTTTGACATCTCCTTTAAACTCCAAAAGCTCATGCGTTGAAATTGATGCAATAGGTTCAGCTTCAGTCGAACCGTAAACTATTTCAACATCACATCCGATAAATTTTTCCTGTAAAAGTTTAGCTGATTTTGGAAAAACAGGAGCGCCACCCGTAAAAATTCTATTTAAACTCTTAATTTCACTATATTCAGCCAATTTTTCATAAAAACGTGGAGAGCCAACTGAAGTTGTTACACCGTTATTTTTTATATCATTTAAGATTTTTTTCGGATTAATATCAGCAGGTTTTTGTGGATTAAAATCAGGAATAACTGAAGTTGTTCCGCAGGCAAGATTATGCAAGACAAAAATCGGCAAACTTGCTAAATCCACATCATTTTCTTGCGGTTGCAGGTGTTTTTTTAGGACATAATGCTGTTCAAGTAAAAACTCGTGTGTTCTTTTTGCGGCTTTCGGCAGTCCTGTAGAACCTGTTGTAAATGTAATCAATGCCGTAGTATCAGGTGTTGCAGGCTCGATTAACTGTTCTGTTTTCGGTTTATGGATTCTGCCGGATACAATATTTATCCCGACTTCTCGCACTTTTTGACTCATCAGTTTCAAAATAAACGCTTTTGGACAACCGATAAATGCTTGACAAGGAACGATTGTTAAGGCTTGATTGAGTCTATTTTTATCAGCCCAAGCATCTACAAAAACGGCTGTCGCTCCGATATAAAAAATTGCGGATAAAATTTTATATAATTCTATTGTCATAGGAACAAAAACAAGTACATTA
>CAJOOM010000163.1 GCA_905236775.1 Candidatus Gastranaerophilales bacterium | reverse complement strand
GGGAGTTCGAAAAGAATGTATAAAAGATAAAAATGTAAAAATCTATATTTATAAAAAGCAATACTTAATTGCATACAAAATTGATAATGACAAATTAGTCGTATTTAAATTTACAAGCCGGTATCAAGATATTCAAAATTTACTATAATATATGCTCAAACCATCTATTCCTTCTTCTCAAATCGACTGCTATTTTGCATACCCCTCTAAAACTCCCTCAAAGCGGATTTGCGGACGGACGAAAGTCCGGATAGCGAAGAAACGTAGTGACTTAAAACGGAGCTTTCTGAGCTTGGAGCATATATCTAAGACAGTATCATTTTCAGTCCTCAGAAGTCCAAATTGGAATTTTAAAAGAGAAAATATCTGGTTCAAATGCCGACAGAACCGAAAAACACAAAATGACAAAAATAGGTATTTTGAAATAACGGTGCAAAAAATTATCAAATTATCTATCAAATAGATGGAGAATTTGTTGTTGTAGCAAGAATTTTAACAAGATATCAAGATATTTGTTTTGAATGGTAAGTTATCAAATACATTGTCAGAATTCTCAAACTGATTGTTATTTTATAATTATCTATTAACCTACTTTTTCTTTTTGTTTTTTTGCTTTGTGCTTTGTAATTTTAGCATTAAGCATTGGTAATAAAATCCCAAGTGTTACAGCCGAATATGCAATTCCTGCTGCATTTGCCACATTAAGTTTCCATAGATTCTTTTTCGTAAAATCTTTTCCTTTTGATGCAATCTCATTATGCGTTTTAAGTACCATATCATCTAGCCAATGCTTAAGTCCTTTGCCTTCTTTTGAATAGTTAAATAGATTTTTGCCGCCTTTATCGAGAAGATTTGCTACACCTTTTGTGGCAAAACCGCCAAAAACGAGCCAGTTCAAGAACCCTAAATAATCTCTTGTCATAGATTCTCTGAGTTCAGTACCGTTATCAGCCGCCATAAATCTTCCGGTAATAGTTGCGGCATAAACTGTTTTTATTGCGTTTCCGCTTGTAATTGGACCGGTAAATTCAAGTTTTTTTGCAAATTCTTTGAAGTTTTTAACCCTCATTACGGAAGCAACCATTCCAATCATTAAAGCACTGGCGCCGAGTTTTTTGAAAATCAAATTTTTATCTTTCTTATTTTCGTGGTTTTCTGATGTAAAATCTACGTCACCTACAAACCCCTTTTTCCCCGTTCTTTTTTCCGTTATTTTTCTGTTGATGTGCTGGTTAGTTAATCCTAAAAGGCATGCGCCGATTATAGCTCCAACACCTTTTATTTTGTTTACTTTGTGAATTTTTTTAAAAGCTGATTCAACATTTATATTCGGATTTGTTAAAATATCGCGCCCTAAATCTTGAGTATCGCGTAAGATATTCCACAAATTACTTTCTAACTTATTTTCACCCACTTTTACCGTTACATCACGTCCTGCTTGAAGAGCATTGGTTAAACGTTTATCCATAATAGAGATTATGTTCTTTTTGTCATCTTTGTTAATATTTTTATCTTCTATTACTTCTTTAAAAGTGTTTAAAAATTCATTTTTTGTTTTTAACTTATTTTGTATACCTTTGTATTTTGTATTTTTCCAATTAATTTTGTCCCAAACTTTTTCATCATTCCATTCAATATTTTGCCAGTTAATGTTTTTAAATTCATTAATTTTGTGTCCGTCACGACCGCTTAAGTTTTCAAAAACAGTATTCAAATAACCATCAATAGTTTTTCCACCATTAATATATGCATTATGCAATGTAGAAAGTGAATCTGCCGAATACCAGCTTGCAGGATTCGTTTTAACATCTTTCATAATGTATTTTGATGCAACTTTAGATATGATTTGTGCAAATAAACCTGCTGAGATACAGTTAATAAAAGTACCGCTTATTTCACGAAAGAAAGTTTCTGCTCCTGCGAATTGGTTTCTGGCTTTGGCATCATAATAAGATCTTGGAATAACCATTGCACCAACATCCAGCCCTACTGCATTAACCATTTCGTTAGTATCGCAGGCTCTTAAAATATTAGTTACTGTTCCGTCTAACGGTCCTTTAAATGTAAAATCATTATTTTTAATATTATGTATTTTCAAAATTAACCTTCCCAAATTGCTCACTAAAAAAGCTCTGAATTTGATTATTCAGAGCTCTCTAAAAACTTTAACATATACTTTAAAACTACACATCAAAATCACTCAAGCTCTGATAAGAACTTGGAGGATGAGGAACATGAAATTGTAAAGTATAAATTCATCATATTTTAAGGTTAAATCAGATACTAATACTTGTCAAGAGGATGTTCTAATATTGTGTATAAATTTTTAACGGTGGCAAATTTATGATTTTCACTATATTAGTTTGTTTGTTCAAATTCCGGACTTAAAGCAAGCCATGTGTAACCTTTAACACTAATTGGAGGTATCTCAAGAACAAAAATTCCACCGTGTCTGCCTCTTAAAGAACGTATATACCCCTCATTTGCCAGATTCAAAAATGCATTATTAATTGTTTTTGTGCTGACATTGAATGCTTCTGAAAAGCTTTTTATAGTCGGAAGTTTGTCACCTATTTTGTAATTCTCTGCTATATAATGCTTAAGACTTTCTTCTACTTGTTCATAAAAATACAGCTCTTCTTTGTCATTTTTTAAGTCAGAAACTATTGTTCCGTAATAACCTCGTCTGGTCTTTACGATACCGGCTACAGAAAGTATTTTTACTGCATCGTGAATTGTTTTTATACTTACATTAAACATATCCGCTAGAGCATTGTTAGATGGCAATTTGCTACCGGGCTTAAGATTTATTTTTATATAGTTATTAATGCTTTCTGCTATTTTTTCTACAAGCGTTTGCTGCTCCTTATTCGCTAATAAAAAATCTGTTTGGTTAACTATATATGTATTTCCGCTTTTTGATAAAATTTTTTCTGATATTAGACTATTTAATGCCATTCGTACCGTTGCAAAAGGAATCATTAATTCCGCAGAAAGTTTTCTGGCTGAAGTCAATATATCACCGGATTTATACTTATTTTTAATGATATATTTTTTAATTTCTTCAATCGCAACTTCTCTTTTGGATGTTAATTTTTCTATATTATTATCGTTTATATCTCTTATAAATGCTCCAACTCTTTGTCTTGATTGGATAATTCCTTTATCTTCTATTAAACGATAAACATTTTGCATAGTTCCAAGACTTACCCCAATATGAAAAGCCAAATCTCCTTTTAGCGGTAAATAGTCATAAGGTTTAATTGTACCGTCTTTAAGCGAATTGTTTATCCAACCGATAAGCCATTGTGATATTTTATTTACTTTGTTTTCATAAGGAAGAAATGTATGAACATGCGGTGCCATTTCATTAACACTTATCCTTCTTCCGGTATTGAATTGTGACATTCCATTATCCCTATATATAATTAAAACAATCATATCATAACCTAAAACGTTGTCAATTATAGAAATTGCAATTATAAATAGGAATAAATATGATTTTTAACTTCTGCCTATTTCAAGTGCTTTGTTTGCCATTGTACGAGATATATTAACAAGAGCCAGGTTTGCTTCATAAGCTCTTTGGGCCAGTACGGCATCAGCAATATCTACTGTTGCATTTACGTTAGAAAGTCTTATGTATCCGTTAGCATCAGCATCTGGGTGTCCAGGAGAATAAACTCTTTCTCCTAAAGTCGGATCTTCTACACATCCGTTAAATACTACTCCTCCTTGAAGGTAAGGTAATGTTCCTGTCGCAAAAACATCTTCTTTCATAGCATTCAATACACCGTGGAAAGATATGTCTTCTGTTGCGTTCAAAACAGGGATTCTGCGTACATAGTTTGGAGTATCTACGTTAGCGATGTTTTTTGCGTGGATATCCAGCCTTAAGCCGTGTGCCTTAAGTGCATTAGCTCCTATGTTCATAGCTTCCATAATACTCATATTATCGCCTTACCTTTCTTGTTAAAAAATTACTTGCCTACATTTATTACTGTTTTCATTTGTGTAATTATATTTGACATTCTTCTTGTTGCTACACTGTAGAGAAGCGAGTTTTTTTGAATCTCAGTAAATTCTTGTGCAATATCAACTTCTTGATTTTCTTTATCATCAATTATTGCAGCAGGTCCAAGTTTTGCAGAAAGTTGAGTTTCAAGCGGACTGTTCATTGAGCCAAGATACTGTGAAAAATTAACATCGCGTCTTACGTATCCCGGAGTATCTACGTTAGCAACGTTTGAACCCAATGCCCTTTGTCTTTGTGATATTAAATCAAGCATTATATTTGTGTTACCTAATGCGTCCATACTTGTATAGCTCATTTATTCTGCCTTTCTATTGTTGAATTTGTATACCTTTGCTGTACATGTCATTTGCTACTTTTGCAAGAGTTAAACTTGCAACCATAGAAGCATTGATTCTCATAATATTGTTAAGTTCGTCAACGACATTAACATTTGATGCCTCTGTTGCATATTGTTTGATACTGTTTGAATCTTTTGCAAGTTTAGGCTCTCCTGTTTCGGAATTATAAACTAACTTGTTGTTATGACCTTGCTCAAGAGCTTCCGGATTATCAAATTGAACGATAGGAATAGTACCTATTTTTTCCGGCAAAGAACCCATTTTATCATAGTTCATGACATCACCATTCGGACGAATTTCTATCTTATACGAGTTTGGCGGAATTTTAATTCCGTCGCCTATCATCCAGTCATCAACTGTTGTAAGATAACCGCCGGCACCAATTTTCAATGAACCGTCTCTTGTGTATTGTATTTCACCCTCCGGTGACACTACAGGTATGTAACCGTTACCGGATATTGCTATATCATAAGGATTAGTGGAAGTTCTAATATTTCCTTGCAAAGTATTTTTCCTTATTGCTCCGTCAATTCTTCCATCTTCTGTTAAAAATTGCTCAAAACTGACTTTTTTATATCCGACAGTGCTGTAGTTAGCAAAATTGGTTGCAATATAGCCGATTTTGTCAAATTGTACAGTGGAGTTATTAACACATTTATTAGTAATTGCTTGCAAATTATACATTTATTATGCCTCCTAAGTTGCACTTCCTAATTGACTTATAACCTTTGATAAGTTGTTATTTTCTATCATAAACATTTGACGGTTTGCCTCAAAGTTATTAACAATAGGCTTTACTTTGAAGAATTCCTGCTGAATAGGAACATTTGAATACTCATTGTAACCTTGTTTTACATCAGGCTCTATAACTGCCATTCCTACTGCATCCACTATTCCGAGAAACCCTGCATCTGCAAGTCTGTTGGTACTGGAATCATAAACACTTATTCTGCCTTTATTGTCGACTTTAACTTTATCAATATTATCAGGTACAATCGGTAACTTTATAGGCATGCCGGCATCTGAAAGAACAGGCTGGTCTTGCAAATTAAGAAGATTTCCATCTTTATCTAATTTAAATCTTCCATCTCTCGTTAGCTTGACTCCATTAGGTGTTAGTACTTGAAAATAGCCTTTATTGTTCAATGCTATATCAAGCGGATTATCAGAAACGACAATACGTCCGACTCTGTCATCTACTGTAGTGGAAACACCGTGTACACCCAGATACTCTGTCATTGACGAAACAACAGGTTCTCTGCGTTGAAAACCGACTTTATCAAAACCTACAATGTTCTCATTTACAATTCCTAACAAATTCTGCTGAACTTGCATTGCTCTTATAGAAGCACGCATTCCATGTTCACAAAAATTTATTCCGCCGTTGATTTGCATAGTTACACCTCTTTTATTTGTTTTATCGGATAATTAGACTTTTTGCTTTAGAAAATAAGTCTAAAATCATCTTTTTGATGTAGTTAACTATGTAATAATGATAGATTTAAAAAAGTCAAAGATTATAATCTTCAATTTTCAATTTTTGTTTATAGAACATAAAGAGATAAAAAACAAAATGCCGAAGATTGGAATTTTCAATACTCCGGCATTTTTATTAATTCAAATTGTTTTTTTATTTTAATCTGTATGTAATTCCAACATTTGCTTGGAATGCCTTTGATTTATCAATCACAGGAATATTAGCCTCAGCTTTTAAAGCGAAACCTTTGCCAAGATTATGCTGCGCTTTTAATGTAGCATCTACGTATCCTCTTGATTCGGAATCTACATTTATTGCAGCTGCTCGTGATAAGTTTTGTACGTCAATTGTTTTACCGCCGCTTTTTACGTCTATTGTTTGGTTTATCTCAGAATTATAACTGACAGTCGGTCTAAGGCTATTTCTTGTTCCGCCTTCGATTCCGACACCAAATTGAGTCTTTGCAGAACCAAAATTAAGTTGTGCTTTTAAACCGGTTTGCTGCATACCGTATTTCCAAGTTGATGAGTAGTTGTATCCATCTGACTGGTTTACTGTAATTACTTCTCCATTTTGGTTAACTATATTGTGTTCGCCAACTGCACTATTTGCGGAAGTTTCTGTTGTACTGCCTAAAGCACTAACTTGATTCTTGTACATTTGAGTTTTTGCGCTAAGTTCTAGTCCCATATTTCTGCCCAAATCAAATTTGTACCCTAATTCTGCATCCGCGCCCAGTGCTGTACCGCCAAGAACTTGTGCTCTTGCAAATGCACCTTTGTAATTAACTTCTCCTCCAAGTATTGCACCAGTCATTGCAAAATTTTCTTTTGCTGAATTTCTTATTACTCCTGCTTCAATACCTGCATAAGCTGTAACTTGCGGTTTGTTTGTAATTTTTGGATCTGCCATAATTTTTCTCCTTTTCTTTTCGTGTTTATTTTCTACTCTATAAATTTTTGTATATCCTTGATGTATATATAAAGTAATTTTCTTTTTAGAAATTGCCCATTTTTAAGAATTAAAAATTCTAAATAGCCAAATTGTAGTATTTACAATAGGTTTTAACTTTACAAAACTTAACATATAGTAATTGTAAATACTAAAATTATTATTTTAAGAAGTTAGAATTGTAAAATATGGGAATTAAAAAAGAGTTAGGACGAAAAATTAAACAATACAGAATATCAATGGGATACACTCAAGAAAAGTTATCTGAAATGATTGATATTTCACAAAAAGCTCTTAGCAGTATTGAAGTTGGGGAAAATTTTGTATCAGCAGAAACTTTAGATAAACTTCTATCAGCTTTGGAAATTACGGCAGAAGACTTGTTTTCAACGAATAATGTTAAAGATTCTGCGGAACTAATGAAAATGATAAATCAAAATCTTGTGTTGATTGGTAATAATCCAAAAAAGTTGGAAATAATTTATAATTTAACTAAAAGCTTAAATCAGCAATAAATATAGAAAGTTAAATATACAAAAAGCAGGCGGAATCTCATAACTTCCGTCTGCTTCTGTACTTTTCTTGTTTGAGCATCTATGGGCTAATGCGCAAGTTCGCCAAAATAAAATCCCATAAGATTTGCCAAACGTCGCTGCTTTTCGGCAGCATTTTCGATGTTCATTTTAATTTCTTCTAATTCTTTTAATAATGTGTTTAAATCTTTGCGTTTTTTGCTCTCTAGGCTTGCCTCCTTCTTAACTAATTTTTCCTGATTATCTTCCAATTCGGATAAATCAACTTCTATCCAATTTGGAGAAAAACATTTATTTGAATATTCTTTTTTCGACATACGATATCCCTCACAATATTGTGTATGGTTTGAGCTTGCGGAAAAATTAAAATTTTTCTCGCAATCTCCATAGAACGGTTTCAACTCAGGTTGTGTGCTATCCCGCACACTCGTTTAGTAATCACTTGTAATTTTTTGTCTGTTAAACAATCTTGATAAAGAGTAAGTTAAATTAATTAAAAAATTTTTACATTCTAAGTAATCTTTTCTAACTTTTTTGAACTCCTCAGAATTAAAATCGAAACCTGTCATCTCTGAATACTGGATTAACATTTCGTGTTCATCAAGGTGTTCCATTACTTACTCCTTATTTTGACTGTCTTCTACTGATTCACGTTTCCCTAAAAAACAACTATGAGATTTTTTAATTCGTGTTTTTTGCTTACACATGTGTTATCGGCATAATTTTTGAAAACTTTAATGTTTTTGGACATATTGTTACAAATCTTTACACGATTAGGTGTAAAACCGCATGAATACTGACTCAAAAATTTAAGGTAAACAATTTTTAATGTTAAGAAATGTTACAGTTCAATAATAATTTTTTTTGGTGTAGAATCTATTTATTATTTAGATATAAGGGGTATGCCTTGAAAACAGAATTGCTTGCACCTGCTAAGGATAAAGAAACAGCAATCGATGCGATAAATTGCGGTGCGGATGCGGTTTATATAGGAGCATCTGCTTTTGGTGCGAGAAAAAACGCAGGAAATTCTTTAGATGATATTCAAGAAATTGTTGAATATGCCCATAAATATTGGGTAAAGATTTTTGTAACTGTTAATACTATATTAAGCGATTCTGAACTTGATGAAGCTGTAGAACTTATAAAAAAACTTGATAAAATTGGTGTTGATGCAGTTTTGATTCAAGATATGGGATTGCTGAACAAGTTAATTGAATTGCAACTACAAATTCCGATACACGCAAGCACTCAATGTGATAACAGAGAGCCGGAAAAAATTAAATTCTTTAATGACATCGGTTTGTCACGAGTTGTTCTGGCAAGAGAATTATCTTTAAATCAGATGTCTAAAATACATACTCTATGCCCTAATATTGAATTAGAAGCATTTGTTCATGGAGCTTTATGTGTTTCGTATAGCGGTCAATGTTATTTAAGCCATTATATAGGTAAACGTTCGGCAAACAGGGGCGAATGCGCGCAGCCTTGCAGGAAAAAATATACAGTAGTTGACGATATGAATAATGTTTTTAACTATCCGTATCCCTTATGTTTAAAGGATTTAAATGCTGCAAAATTTTTAAAAGAAATGATAGATGCAGGTATTTATTCATTCAAAATAGAGGGGCGATTAAAAGATAGAGAATATGTAAGGAATATTGTTTCATACTACAGAAAAGAGCTTGATAAATATTCTGAAAAATCTTCTTCCGGTTGTTCTCAAATACAATTTAATCCGGAGCCGTCTAAGTCATTTAATCGTGGATTTACGAATTATTTCTTAAAAGAGCGAGAAGCCTGTTTTAGTCCGTTAACTCCAAAATCTATGGGTAAATATATTGGAGATGTTGTTGAATCAAAAAATAACCGAATTTGTATAAATACTAAAGAAAAGATTTCCGCACAAGACGGACTGTGTTTCCTTAATGAGAAAAGTGAGTTGGTAGGATTTTTAGTAAATAAAGCCGAAGAAAAAAATAATAATGTAACTATTTTACCGAATAAATCAGTGAGAATAAAAAATGGAGTTAAAATATATAGAAATGTAGATTTTGAATTCGAAAAAGAACTTCAAAAACCTGTAAAGCGTCAAATAGGTGTGAATGTAAGGGTTACGCAGTTGCCGAATGGAAAGATTCAAATTGATTTAAAGGATGAAGATGGGGTTTCTGTGCTAACAGATATTCTATATAATGAACAGGCAAAAAATCCTGATAAAATGAATGAAACTTTTAAAAAACAATTTTGTAAAACAGGTGAGAGCGAGTTTTACATAATGGATTTTGAATTGAATACAAATTTGCCATTTATACCTGTTGGTGAAGTTAATGAATTAAGACGAAAAATGTTTTCTGCTCTGACTGAAAAGAGGATTATAGAATACAAAAGAGAAATTCAAAAACCGTTAAAATATTGCAGATATTATAAAGAGGAAGTTGATTATAGAGCAAATGTTCATAATAAATCTGCTCAAAAGTTTTACGAAAAATGCGGAGTTAAAGTAAAAGAATTTAGTTTTGAAAAAAGAGTACCGAATAGACAAGTAGAGTTAATGCGGACAAAACATTGCATTAAATATGCACTTAATATGTGCAAATCGTCAAAAAATTTGTTTTTGCTTGATGAAAAAGGTACAAAATATCCCCTAAAATTTGATTGTAAAAATTGTGAAATGGCAATTCTTTCACCTCAGAACAAGACATAATATATGTTTTTTTTGGGGGGGGAAATTCTTAGGGTAAATTCTAGGGGTAAATATGGGGGTAAATGTAAAGTTTTGTTAAGACGAGTTTTTTAATCTATATCTTGATTGTAAGCCAATTGCACAAATTATTTTTAATTTTTATTCTCAAAACATGTTATTTTTTTTGAGAAATATGGAACTATATAAATAACGTTACGGATTTCTATCTATGTTGGTTAGAAGTGTCAGTCAATAGTATCACAATTTATATAATGAAAGGATTTTATTATGGAATCAATTAATGCGAACCACGCGTCTATGGTGCAAAAGAACCAAGGACTTTCCGGTCTCAAATTTCATCCCAATGTCTCATCAAACAAAAACAATGTATTTAAAAATGACAATGCTTGTTCCATCATGCCAAGAAGTATTAGTACATCAAGCTTTGACTTAGCAATGAGTAATTTTGCACTATTTAAAGACAGCATTTCTGCAGCACAGGATGGAATTTCTGCAATGCAGCACGAAGGTGAAGGTATTAGAGAGCTTGTTCAAAAAGCAAAAGAAGAAGGTGTTACTCCTGAAATATTAGATAAAATAGAGAAAGAAGTAAGTTCTAAACTTGCTCAAATTCAGCAGATAAAAGATAATACTAGTTTTAACGGTGTTAACCTATTCAATAGCAGCTTTAGTCTTGACATTCCAAACTGGCAAGATTATATAGGAGCTTCTAATACAGAAGAAGCAACTAATGAACTTGCAGAAACAATTGCTTCTTTCGATATTGATATCAATATCGATGGCGGTGGTTTTTCGATAGGCGCATCTGCAAAAATTGATATTGGGTATAACGATGACGGCTCATTGCAAATAAATGTTGATGCTAGCATGGATTATGATTTATCAGGTTTACTTGAACACGGTGTAGATTCTGATGAAGCTTTTGATATGATAAATAACTTTTTAAATATGCTTGGTGTTCAACAAGGTGATTTAGGTAATATATCTAATATTTTAGATGAGCTTTTCTCCCAAAGTATGAATTACCTTGATAAATACCAAAATTCATCCGAAAATGGAGATGTAGAAGTAATGGATTCTCGTTCCTTAAAAGGTAAAATTGTTCAACAAGCTTCTATTACTCTTGATGAATTCGCAAACCAAATTCCGGGCATAGCAATAAATATTTTATAAATTTTAATTTTTCCGCATCTCAAAAAGAATGCAATTTGTATTTTACATACATATTGCATTCTTTTTATAAAATAGGAGTGTGGTTTTATTTAAGACTCTCCGGCTCTTCTTTTTTCATCTGAGCCGCTTTACGTTTGGCATCAAGTTTGTTTGTTATATATATATTCAAGTTTGGAATTCCCAATCCCAGCACAAGTCCAGAGAATGCATAACCCGCAAGTTGTGCCTTATTCAGAACACCTAATCTCTTTTTAGTTGCTTTTTTAAGGATTTCATCTTTTATGCCGTTCAAATCTTTAAGCATTTCTCTATATGTTTTTGCAACAACTTTTCCATTATCATCTTTAGTAATTTTAATTCCTTGTTTTTCTAGAGTTTGAACCAATATTTCATCTCTTGTTTTAAGGTTGGCATAGAACATTTTCTTAAAGTAATTTGCTTTTTCAGTACCTTTTTTAACATTTATTACTTTGCATTCATCACTATCGTATGCCGATGCAACCATCCTGTTTACAAAATCACCCAAAACAAGCCAGCTTAAGTAACCTAAAGTATCTTTTGTCAATACTTCTCTAAGTTCATCTTTATCTCTTGCAGAGAATATTCTGGATATAATTGTAATACCATAAATACCCTTCAGTTGGTTGATTGTAGGCATTTTACCCGAGAATGACATTTTTTCCATAAACTTTTTAGGAGTAAATTTTAGAGGATTCATATTTAGAGTAGAAAGTATCATACTAAAGAATCCTACACTGCTCAATGCTTTTAATCCGAAAAATCCGGCACTGTTATCTTTTGAACGACCTTCAACTCCTACAAAACCATCTTGTCCGGTTTTAAGTTTGGTTAAGTACATGTTAATAGGTTGAACAGATAAACCAATTGCACAAGATGCTGCAAAACCTAATCCTGCACGAGTTTTCATGAACTTATCTAAACCTTTTATAAATGAGTTCTCTTTTATACTTGCTCCGGATTTAATCTGTTCGTTAAACGCATCTTTTACTTTATCTTTATTAAAAGACTCTGATACTATAAAAATATCATTTAACAAAGACTTAAGATTTGTTTTACTTTGCAGTTTTTTATCCGTTGATTCTAATATATAATCTGAACCGGCACCGGTATCAGCAATAATCTCGTTCATAAGAACAGTTCTTGATTTATCAGCCTTAGAGCTTGTCCACTTATTAAAGTCTGACTTGCTATTTAATAATTCATCAAAATATTTAGCAACTTTATCAATTGTTTTGTCTGATATTGCTACATAACCATCATTGTCAACTCCTATTCCGCCTGTTGGATTATACCCTTTTACATTTCTTAAAGTTTCTTTTAGATACTCGAGTTGAGAATTATTGTTTTTTATTTGTCTCGATTTATTATCTGCTAGAATATGCAAAGTATCAGGAGCTGTAAATATTTTATTTACTTTTGTACCAAATTTATTTGACAAAGAACCGGCTATAAGAGAACCAGCAATTGTTCCTAAAATGCCGACACAAGAATCATTTATTGTACCCATAATTTCACGTCTGCCTGTTTCCATGCCGGCAGCAGGTCCACGTTTAACGGTATCATTTACAGTTCTTGGAGCTACCATAAATGAAAAATCCACTAAATTTGCACCGACAGCTTGGTTAGTAGCCAGATAGCGCAACGTTTCCCCAACAGCACCTTTGAATGCTGCTTGAGATTTTAATTGTTTAGTTTCATTCTGTTGTGAGATTGGTAGTACGTTCATTAAATTTCCATTTTGCTATTTATGCTGTCTTTCTTTGTTTATCGGCTCTGAAGCCTGCTGTTAACTTTGAATATTCAACATTCAAAGGTGTAACAGTATTTTCATTTTTGTTATTTTCAGTTTGTAATTGATTTTGCTCTTTAGCTAGTTTTAATGCTTGTTCATGTTTACGTTTTGTATTACGACGAGTAAATATAGGAATAACTAACCCTAACAATGCTAATGATACACCAATATTTGTAACCTGACAAGCGGTTCGATAATTTACCGCTTTTTCAAGTTCTTTCTTAATTATTTCTGCTTGTTCTTTTGTCGGTTTTGCTCCATTTAGTGCTTTTTCTGTTTTACTTACAACTTCATTTGAAGCTTTTATATTAACATCTTTCATCCAATGTTTGAATTTATCCCAAGCGTTAGCATTTTCCTTTAACGGTTTCATATCATTAAGAAGAACTTCGCCCGTCTTATTTTGAATAATTGTTGCTGCACCTTTTGCGGCAACGTCACCTAAATAATATAAGCTTGCAAATGTTGCAATATCTCTAACTGTTGCTTCAGCCAGTTCATTTTTATCATCTGCTGCTGCCATACGAGACGCAAAAGTTGTAGTTGATATAATTCTTGCTTGATCCATAGTCGGGAACATACCTTTAAAATCAAGCATTTTCCATGTTGGCATTCTTGTTAGTGATAGTAATGATACCCCAACCATTGAAGATATTGATATAAGTTTTTGTTTCAATAATCCTTTTTTAGCTTCAGGATTTTCTTCTATATTGTCTTTTCCTTTCGCAAAATCATCATAAATTGGCGCACCCTTTGTACCAGATAATTTTCCAGTAATCCAACGATTTATATACTGCATTGAGGCTGCTAACGGTAGAACAACAGCTAAGCCTAAAAGACTTTTTGTTCTAACCATGCTTTTATTTTTTGCGGCAAAATCTGCCATAGAAATTTTAGTTTCGCCTTTTTGTCTTTGGAATTCGCGGAAAAATTTAACGGAATCTTCAAGTGCTAAACCTACTGATTGCAAGTTTACCGCACCTATATTTACGTGTTCGGAAACATGCGATTTTTCAATAATTTTTTGTGATATCTTGCCTACTTGTTTTCTCATCTCTGAATTATCAATATCTTTTCTTGATATTTCTGCAAGCTCTTTAGCATATTTTTCTATATTTTCAGCACCTACACTCTTTATAAATTTTATTTTTTCTTTTCCGTCAACGCCTTCAAGACTGTTAATCATTCTTTTTAAAGAATCTGCAACTTTATCGTCAGCTATTGAAGATTCATAATATGCTGCTGCTTCATTTATTAAATCTTTATCCGCCCAGCAGCGAGACATATTAGCTCCTTTAGGCATGAAAGCAGGATTCAACAGTTTTGCAATTCCTAAAGTGATAAAACTTGGTATTAAACAGTTTACAATTAAACCCGAAGATTCTCTTCTAAATGCTTCAAATCCCGCAAACCAGTTAGTCATGCTCTCGACAATAGTTCTCGGCAAAATAGCGGAAAGCATGTCAATGACTGCTACATTAATCATTGGAACTTGTTCGCACTTTTGAATACCGGCAAGCGCCAGTGCACCCAGACCTTTGAAATTCGGATTTTGTTTTTCACCGGAATTCTGTCGTTGGGTTTTTATGCTATTTCTTCTTTCGGTTTCTACACTGATTTTATTAATCATACGCTATTTACACATATACTACCTAAGTTGATTATAACAACTTCCATATATATTTAAAAGCAAAACAAAACAGAAATTGCCTAAAAATTTTAAAATGTTAAGCAAATGTAAAGACGAATTTTTGAATATTTTTTCCGTATAGAGAATGTTTTTAAAATAATATTGATTTTAGCTAATATTCCAACTTACAAATTAAAAAATTACTAGATTATGTCAAAAAAATGAACCACTCGAAAATTGTAAATTTTTGTAACAATTTTTTTATTATTGCCAAAAATCATTAAAGTTTTTATCCAATCGTGCCGATATATATATTAAAGGGACAAACTTAAAAAGGAAAGCGATTAAAACAATGTGTTTTTCATTTGGACAAGTGACACTATTACAAGGCAGAAAAAGCGATATAAACTATCAGCTTAATATGCTTGCGATGGATAAAACTACATTGACTCGTCAAATGAGTGAAGTTTCACGCAAGTATAGATCGGCCTTAAGTTCTAAAGTCATGAAACTTTCTAATAATAATGGGTTAACTTATACAGATATATCTTATGGAGTATTAATGCGTCCAAATACAGCAAATAATAATGAACCTATTATTTTAGCAGATACTGCCGGAAAAATTGTTTTGGATGAAAAATATAAAAACTATGCAGAAAAAATATCTCCAAATGGAGCCTCTGGAGGTAATTGGTCTGGGAATAAAAGGTTAGAGATATTGTCAGCATTGACCGGAATTTCTCAAGATAAAATAGAAACCTTTGAAGGAAATTCTGAAGCTGCATTAAGTGCGAAAAAAACAATGGAAAATGCCAAAAAAGCAAGAGATAGTGTAAAACGTCATAATATGACAGTTGAAAATTACATAAGTAAATATTGTAATTTAAGCTCATTTAGCGGCAATGTCAATCCAAGTAATGCTGCTTCTATTGCTTCAAGTGCGGTTGCTGCGTTCAGCAGCGGCTACTTACCGTCTAGTGTAACTGCAAATTTATCGGAATATTGCACCGAATATGCCAAAGGTGTTCAAGATAATGATCCGAGAACCGCTCAGGAATTTGTAAAAAATATGATTACAGCTGCGCTTGGCGGAAGTACATTAACAGTTTTTATTGATAATAATAAAAGTACACTTGCAGAATATGAAACAAAAGATGCTGAATATCAAGCATCAATTAAAGCATATCAGGATGCACTTGGAACAAGTGCAGGTTCTTTGACTGCTGCTGATGAAAAAAATATAGAATTTTATGATCAAATGTTCACAGCAATTGCAGATAATGGATGGAGTTATGATAGCGGTATTGAAGATAATAACTATTTAAACCAAATGCTACAAAATGGAAGTTATACTTTTGTAAATATGACCAAAAGTGAAAAATCCGAAACATCGAGTAAAGCAGGATATGATTATGAATTCGATGTCGCAACTAACAAGAGTAATATATTTACAGTTAATGACACTAATGCCGGTGAGGTTGCTCTTGCTGAATATGAAACTCAAAAAACAATTATCAATGAAAAAGAACAAAGAATTGATAAAAAAATGAATAATCTTGATACTGAACGTGCAGCAATTATCAAAATGATTGAAAGTTGCGAAAAAATGGGTAAAGATAACATAGAAAGAACAATGAAACTTTGGGCATAAACTTTTTAGTGGTTATATAAATGTTTTATCAGATGCCCTTAAATAAAAATAGGTTAGTTGGCTAATTTTACAATATACCCCTTTGATGTAGCATATTCGTGTTGTAATGAAGAGAAAAGATTGGTGCAATGAGTATATCAACTGATAATCATGCTAATAAGGCTGATGATAATGATGCTTTACAAAGACAAAGAGAAACATTTATAGCATCTTTAAGTCATGATTTAAAGAACCCTACAATTGCTCAGATAAGAGCAATTGAGCTAATTTTAAAAGGCAAATTCGGAAAGGTAGAACCTGAGCAACGTGAAATTATGGAAATGCTTCTTGATTCTTGCAAATATATGAATGCAATGCTTGGTTCAGTTTTAGCGACATATAGAAATGAAAAAGGAACAATTGTTTTAAAAACTGAAGAAGTTTCAATTGTAGACTTAACAGAAGAATGTGTTGATGAAATGATATATTTAGCAAATGATAAAGGGATAAAAGTCACTTTTAACAATAGTACTGATAACGAATTCGTTTGGGGTGATAAAGTACAATTAAGAAGAGTTATTATGAATCTTTTATCAAATAGCATAAAATATGCATATCAAAATACTAATTTAAAAATATATGTATATAACGAAAATAAATATACTTGCTTCCGCTTTGAGAATAAAAGTCCCTACCTAACTCCGGATAGACAAGAGAAAATTTTTGCCAAGTACATATCATATTCAAAAACCAATAACGGCACCGGACTGGGTTTGTATGCTTCTAAAAAGATAGTAGAGGCACACGGAGGAAAAATATTTGTTAAAAGTTATGAAGACGAAAGAAATATTTTCGGATTCAAGATTCCGAATGATGACTCTATGAAAAGTAAAAAACTAAGTGTAACTTTCTAAAATTGTATTATATATGATTCCTACTATGCGTAGTAATCTAATCCTTTTTTCTGTTGAGCATCTTCAGCTTGAGCTTTAATTGCACGCGCTTGCGCTGCTACTTTAAGATCTTGATCAGAAGGGTCTGACGGTGCTAAAGCAGCCTTTACAACTATATCTGCTTGTTCAATAGTTTTATCTGGATTTTCATTATCAAGTGAAGGCATTTTTATTGGAACATGACCTGATACAGGAATTCCTTCAGAGTTTTTTTCAATAAATATTGAGCCGGCTAAAGAACCTGCCGCATTTTTATGTGCCAATTCATGAGCATATATTTTTGCGTACTGTTTTTTTATTAACTCTTGTTTGTCTTTTTCATTTAGATTATTGATAGCGGATATTGACATAAAATTCATACACATTCACTCCTTAAAGGTACTAACTCATATCTACATTATAATTATAAAGCCTTTTTTAGATTTTGCAAGCCTTTATAGATAAGGTATTTAAGCAATATATATAAAGAAAATAGTTTTTAGACCGGATGAGAAAGAACGACAAAAATTTGTCAATTTTTGTTTTTTAGCATCCTCATACTTTTAATATCTTTGCATTTTTAGAGTGAATTCTATATAATATTTCTATGAGTATTGAATTAATGGGAATAAAAATAGATAGTAATTCTTTTATTGGTGCTTTAGATAAAGCTTTTAACTTATTATCTACAGAAAATAAAGTTTCACAAGTGATTACGATTAATCCGGAAATGTATGCTGAAGCAGAAATTAATCCGGATTTTAAAAAAATTTTAGATGAGGCTGAAATGGTAGTTCCTGATGGTGTAGGAATAAAAATTGCACTTAAACTTAAAGGGTATAATGTAGAACGGATTCCCGGAATAGATTTCGCAAGGTCAATACTAGATTGGTGTGCAAAGAATAATAAACCAGTTGCTATTGTTGGCGCAAAAGAAGAAATTATAACTAAGGCCGTTAAAAATTTAAAAAACGAAACAGAAAATCTAAACATAGTATATTATCATAATGGATATTTCGATAACGATAATGAGATATATGAAGAGTTAAAAAATGCAGAACCGCGACTTGTTCTTGTAGCTTTAGGCTCACCAAAACAGGAATTTTTTATACATAAGGCAAAGCAAATTTTATCCCCTTGTTTAATGATTGGAATAGGAGGAAGTCTTGATGTTTGGTCAGGCGAGATTAAACGTGCGCCTAAGATTTATCAAAAACTTGGTTTAGAATGGTTATATAGGACAGTAACTCAGCCGGAGCGCTTTAAACGTATTTTTCCGGCACTGCCAAAATTCTTATGGAAAGTAATTACATATAAAAAGGGAAAATAATGCTAACAGAAAAAGAAATAAAAGAATTAAGCGAACAATCTGCTCAAACAAGAAAGAATATCATTAACATGGTTCATAATGCCAAATCCGGACATCCAGGGGGCTCTTTATCCGGAGCAGATATTTTGAATGTTTTATATAGTAAATGCTTAAATATTCCTAAAGATTGGAATTTGTCACCAATCTTTGATAATCGCGACAGGTTTATATTATCCAAAGGACACGCATCACCATTACTATACTCTATTCTTGCACAGCACGGATTTTTCCCAAAAGAAGAATTAATGACATTTAGAAAATTTGGTTCAAACCTACAAGGTCATCCTGCTAAAAATCACGTCAAAGGAGTTGAAACTTCAACTGGTTCATTAGGTCAAGGTATTTCTATAGGATGCGGAATAGCATTAGGTTTAAAGCTTGATAAAAATCCTGCAACTGTAGTTGTATATACAGGTGACGGAGAATTACAAGAAGGTTCTTGTTGGGAAGCTTTTATGCAAGCTGCACACAAAAAGCTCGATAATCTTATAGTTATTATAGACCGGAATAGACTGCAAATTGATGGAAATACTGAAAATGTAATGAGTTTGGATAATTTACGTGACAAACTTAAAGCTTTTAACTGGGACGTAATCGAAATTAATGGTCACGATTATAATCAAATTTATGAATCATTTATGCAGGCAAAAAAATCTTCCAGACCTTGTGCAATTATTGCGAATACAATTAAGGGTAAAGGAATCTCTTTTATGGAGAATAAAGCCGAATGGCACGGTAAAGCTCCTAATGATGAACAACTTGAACAAGCATTGAAAGAGTTGGAGGAATTATGACTTGCCCGTTTAACTCAGAAAAAGAATGTGGTAATGACTGTCCGTTATTTATATCACCGGATAATTTGAATGAATTTGTTGTCGCACGTTTATCCAGTATTGGTGTTATGGAAAGAACCAAAGGAATGTGTTCTTTCAGAATGCTAGCTTTAAGCCAGAGTAGAGCTATCTTTGAGAATACTAAAACTCGTGGATAAATGCAAAATAGAACTAATTCCGTTAATTAAAATATCGTTATTTTATTCTTTTTAATGAAGATAAGAAATTATAATTTAATATGTCTCCATCAACTTTAGTCAAAAAGACTTGTGCATTTTCTTCATTCGATTCTAATTCAGGTATTTGAGAAAGTTCGTTTGCATAATAATTACTTTCATTTCTTGCACTTATGGGGATTTTTGCTGCAAGTGAATTAAGTGATATATTTCTTAAATATCCGGCAAACCCTTTTCCTTTACTCGAGAACTTTGTATATATTCTAAGCATTGCATCATTAGTATTCAAATCATATCTGCCAATAATAAATGTAGCAAGCTCAGGAGCAGAAGATTTTATCATCATACGCTTTATTATATTATCCTCAAGTTTCATCTCCCCTGATATATCGTCGAATCTACCATCCGGAATTGTAACCAAATCAGCCAAAGTTGACGGACTAATCATTGCAAGCGGGTTTCTAAATAATGATGCAACTTTTAAAATATATTCAACATATCCAACCTGTCCTATAGTTCCGTCTTTTACATTAAATTTTATACTTCCGTTAAGTTTGAGTGTTTCGTCAGTTGTTATATCAATCAAACCTTTTGCTTTACCGCTTATTTGTTTTGGTAAATTAAGAATTGAACTTGCCATAATATCTGAATCAACTTCTCTTACTCCCAAACGGAAATGGTATTTTCTCTTGACCAAATCTGCGTCAGCTCTTAATGTAGAAGTACCATCAGCTATATCAAAATGATTGGATTTAAGATTAAGTATTCCGTCTTTATCAAGCGTCATGTCTGCATGAATATTTGCAAAATTAACTTCTTTGTATACACCTTTCAAAAGATTGAAAGAACATTTTTCAATTACAATCAACCCTTTCGGGAATGGCGGAATTATATCGGATTCTTCTTCGTTTTCTGTACCACTTGAAATTAAAGCATTTTCTGCATTTTGTGTTTCTTTTGCTACTTGTTTTTGAGTCATAAATTTTTCTAAATCAATGTTGTCAATTGTTAAATTAACATCTTTTACGATTATAGGAAGTTTTAACTCATTTAAAATATTACCATCAAATTTGTATTGTTCTCTTCTTAAACGACCTTCCGATTTCAATAAAATTCTATTTCCATCAGATTTTAACTTAGCAGAGCGAAGATAGATTCTTTGAGCAGGAATAAAAACTTTATCCAACGAAACTTCACCAACCATAGTAGGGAATTTGCCTTTATTGTCAATTACAATGTTTCCTGAAACTTGTCCTTTTTTAAAGACTTTTTGACCTATTATAAAATTTAAAAATTCACTTGGAAGAGGACGAGGCATATTCATATTAAGATTCAAAAGCCGCATATTATCAGCCATATCCATATTCCCGTTAATTTGAACCAGCGGGGTCATGCCGCGTTTTAACTCTTTTGTTATATGGTAATTGATGGTATTTATTTTTAAAATATTTTTTACAATACTCAAATCTACTTTGAAAAACGTCTTGTAATCTTTGAGCACCATAGATTGTTCGCCAAACTTAAATCCATGATTTTCTTTAAGTAGGAAGAACCACAAAATATCAACAGAACCGTTTACTGATTTGATTATAAGTTTTGACATAGAATCACCAACAAGTTCTACCGGTGAATTAAGCATTTTAGAAAGATAATTTTTAAAGAAATCATTTGTTACAAATATGTCTGACATCAGCTTCGTATCACATTTTTTTTGATAATCCTTTGTATATCCTTTTATTGCTATTGTGTTAGTCTTTTTATTGTTATAATACCCTTTAAAATCAATAAAATCGATATCTTTATATCCAATCTTTACCGTGCCGTTTGTAATTTTCACAGGCATGTCAAGAAGTGGTTTCACATTGAAGCTTACATCATTAATCTTAATATCGCCGCTTAATTTGTTATCTTTTTCAAGTTTTACGTTAAAATCTACAGTCCCCAGTATATTCTTAACCGGTTCTAGCATTTGACTACCATTTGCAATAATCAGATTAGAATTAACAACATTTGCAACATCTGCCGCATTAAAGTTTTTAGCGGAAACATTTAACTCATATTTGCCCTTATTTGTCATAAAAGCATTTATAATTATTTTTGACTGTTCAATCTCAATTGGGAAATCTTTTACATAAGCTACGTGATTTTCCATAAATATACGGTTTTTGTCGTTTGCAGAAATATCAATTTTATGCCCGTCTTTCTCTACATTCAACTCAAAATCGACATGCAGATATTTTCTGGCTTCTGTTCTGTCAAAGATTGCGTGTTTAGCTTTTAAATTAGCTTTGAAGTCCGGTGAATTGTAATCTATATTAACGTTCTTTACTCCTAAAAGTGTATTATAAAAATCTATATTTATAGGAGAATCTTTTTTTTCTTTTTTCTTATTTGTTTTGGGAAACAGTTTCGGTAAATTATATGCATCGATATAAATATCTTTAGCAAGAATTTTTCTTGCTATAATGGTTTTTCTATGCAAATTCCGTAACGAAAAAAGAGTATCAATATCTGAGAGGGTTAAATAATTTTTTCCGCTTTTGTCTATAGAGATTTTTTCTACAGTGAAAGCAATTGTTCCGCCTGTTTTAAGTTTAGGGTTAATTATTTTAACATCAGCATTTAAAACTTTTTGAGCCTGCTTTTCTACAAGACTTAAAATTTTATTATTATTAACAATTGCCGGAATTCCCCATAAATAAAAAGAGCTCAACCCTAATAAAGCAGTTAACCCAGCTGCAAAAGTAAAAACTAAAACTCTTTTAACCCTACTCTTCATATTTAACATTATAAATGCAATAAAATAAAGAGTCTATCAAAAATTTTTATTTTTCAGCTACAAATATTAAAAAAGCGGTTGATATATCAGATAATTTTTGATTAAATGATTATGTGTAGTGATTAATTACACAAACAAAAAGTTAGAATTGCTAAAATTCAGTTATGCCGATGTGGCTCAGTTGGTAGAGCAACGCATTCGTAATGCGTGGGTCGGGAGTTCGAGTCTCCCCATCGGCAATTGTTGTGGTTTTCTAATTGATGCATAAAGGGGAGACGAGAACTCCACAAGACATAAGTCTTGTCAGAGTTCGAGCGCGAGCGAGCAGAGGCTGGAGGAGTTTTGACAAGGGATAAAATCCCGCAGTCAAAAACCGGAATT
>CAJOOM010000162.1 GCA_905236775.1 Candidatus Gastranaerophilales bacterium | reverse complement strand
TTTCAATACACAAGCCAATTTATATACGATCTCGGAATTCGCATTGAGATATGGATATAAAGTGTTTGTTACAAAAAGAATATTCATATGCTTTCCTTTTTATCTACGTATTTTTTCGTTTTTTCTGCCCAACCAAAATAGGAAAAAACTTGTTAATAATATAAATCGTCGGAATCTCAAGTAACAGAACACCAAGTGCAAACAGCCCCGCATCCACTGAACCAAGTGCGATATGTAAAAAATGGCCGTTTATCATCCAAAAAAGATCTATATAAAACATGTGAGTACAAAGAACAATCAGTGAGTTTTTTCCAAAAAATTCAAGTATAAAGATTCTCCTATCGATTGCTATCAAAACAAAGACCAACCCCAATGAACCTGCTGATGCGTCAAATAAAAATAATAACGAATTATTTCCATATTTTGCTGTTGCAACAGAAACTTCACCGTTATTTAATGAACCTATTATTAGCCTTTTATGCTTTGACAGACTATTTAGAATGCCATTTGTTGACGGTGAGTTTTTTCACTCAATATCGTATCTTCTTTTCTTTCATTTAGTTGTATTAACTTTGAAACAACCGCTTTATAGAACAAAACTCCGATTCCAATAAAACAAATAGCTATCATTAATCTGCTGAGCCTAATTAAAACATCCGCTTCAGACAAAATTACTGACAAAACACCAAAAAGGAAGCTTAATAGGCAAATTAAAATTGTTTGCATTTTGAAAAACTCACGTTTAACCAATAACAGAAACATTATTTCAGCAAAGAAATAACAGGGCAAAAACCACATAGCGTGTTGAAATTTTAACAGGCCTAAATCTATAATACTGCTTTTAAAAACCTCAAAAATCTCTTTTCCTGCCAATACGTTTTTCAAAACTTCGAAAACAATAGCAAGCAATGAGAACAGAACGCCGGGAAGCAATAAATGCATTGCTTTTTTTGTTAGAGTTTTTGGAAATAAAAACTTTCCCTTTTATAGGCAATTAAGCAACCGCCAACTATAAAGAAAAGCGGCATATGAAACGAACAAAGCCAAACGCTGATTCCTTTTCCTAAAAAATTAATATTCAAAAACTCGGTGGTGCAACAGTGTCCGTACACCATCAAAATAATACCGATACCTTTACATTGGTCGATAAAACATAATCTTTTTTCTTTCAAAACAAGCTGTCTTGTCATATGTATTTTCCACCAACTTTATTAGTCTGCTCGAAAAATAATTCTCTCATTTAATTGCATCTAAAAATTATAGTTTCGTCAATGAATGGCATTTGAAACTAGCGATCCATTGTATACTATTCAATCACCGGCATTTGCTACTTTGAACTTATTCTCATTTTGTAAAAGATAGTCTTTTTTACTCGGAACATTCCAAGTGTTCAAATCATATCCTTCATACTTCTTGTTAAGATCATCCACAGAGCAACTAAGTCGTGCAGGATTGCCCGCGATTACCCCGCCTTCCTTCAAAAAGCTTTTAGTTACTACACTCCCTGCTCCTATAATACAATTATCAGCAATTGTTACTCCGGGTAAGATAATTGAGCCCATTCCTATAAAAACATTATCCCCAATATTTATCCTTCCAAAAATGTCACTTGCACCGGGAATAAAATATGATGCAGATGCATCATGAGTTGTAAAATGAACTTCATTAGCTATCATTACATGATTCCCAATTGTCACAAGATATGGTTCAGCTGTTTCCACTCCATCGGAAAAAATCCATGGATCCTCACCGATATTCATTCCCATTTTTCTAAATCGATATATTCTATACTGTAACACAGTCCACTTTTTTATCTTAAAAAAATAAAATTCTTTAAGGCTCTTCTTTATCCCCATGTAATATCTCCTGTCCAATAAAGTTGAACAATTAAACTTTATGTTTCCATTACCGAAAAAACAAACATCGTTTAGCAAAACTTCTAATAGAAAACCAATTTTTAATCGTTTTATATCTTTTATTATTCAACAACCTATAGATTGCATATTTTTCATTAACTCTTGGATTTAGCGTTGAAATAAACTTAGTGTCTTGGATTTCTCTAACAGCTTTACATTTGTTTATAAATTCTTCATCAATACTGCTTTCAAACAAAAACTGATAAGTCCAGCCAACGATTAAATCAACCGGTTTTTCAAACGAAACTTTGTGGTCATTCATTATCTCTCCCGTATATGACAACAGCTTAATTTGATTACCGATTAAATCCAGAAACGGCGTACTTCTCTTATTTATGGCGTATTTGTAATAATATCCCGTTTCATCAATCAGTGCAATTCTCTTTGCATTCGCGTACACATCCAATGCAAATGCAAAATCTTCCTGAACTGTCATATTCTCATTGAATCGAATGTCACTAATTATTACACGCTTATATAGCTTATTGGGAACATACCCGAAAATACCACTTTCTGTTTCGCATATATATTTCCAAATCTCTTTTCCGATCACGCCTATAACCGGAGGGTATGTTTCTTCTGTTTTACTATCGTCAGAGATTATCGTAAGACCGCCGATTACCATATCGGAATTAGTCGAATTAATAGCATCGACATAGCTGTTCACCCATTCATATGAAACCGTATCATCAGCATCAACAAACATAATATATTCACCTGTAGCTATATCAAGCCCACGATTTCGGGTATATGAAACGCCATGATTATCATGATGTAAAACAACTATTCTATTGTCTCTCCGGGCATATTCTTTACAGATTTGAAGGGAATTATCTGTAGAACCATCATCTATCAGTATTATTTCCAAATGAAAATACGTTTGATTTATTAC
>CAJOOM010000161.1 GCA_905236775.1 Candidatus Gastranaerophilales bacterium | reverse complement strand
TTTCTCAATCAGGTGCTTTAGGCGGCGGTATTTTGAATATTCTTAAAGACCTTAACTTAGGTTTTGCACAATTTATTTCTATTGGTAACCAAGCTGATGTTAATGCAGAAACAGCTCTTGAGTACTGGGAAAACGATGATGACGTACATCAGATGTTATTATATATGGAATCAATCCAAAACCCTGCTAACTTCCGTAAATTAGCTTCAAGAATTTCTAAGAAAAAACCAATCTTAGCTCTTAAAGCAGGTCGTTCAGCAGCAGGTGCTTCAGCAGCAAGCTCTCACACTGGTTCTTTAGCAGGTGCTGATAAAGCCGCTAATGCATTATTACATCAATCAGGTGTAATCAGAGAATACTCTTTGAAGAACTTATTTGCAACTGCAAAAGTTTTTGCTAACTGCCCAATTCCTAAGGGAGATAGAGTTGCAATTATTACCAACTCTGGTGGTCCTGGTATTATGGCAACAGACGCAGTTTGCGAATACGGTATGCAAATGGCTAAAATCTCTGATGCAACAAAAGAAAAACTTAGAAGTTTCTTACCTTCTGCTGCATCAGTTAAGAACCCAATCGATATGATTGCATCAGCTCCTATTGAACACTACAAGCAAACTCTTGAAACAGTTATTGCTGATGAAAATGTTGATATGATTATGGTTATTTACTTACCATTCTTAGGTTTAAAAGATATAGATGTAGCTAAAGCAGTTATGGAAATTAAAGCTCAATATCCTCATAAACCTGTTATCGGTGTATTTATGACTAAGTCTGAATTCTTTACAGCATTATCTGATATGGACGTTAATATGCCATTCTTTATGTATGCAGAAGAAGCTGCTGACGGATTCAACAGATTAAATCAACAAAGATTATGGATTGAAAGACCTGAAGGTCAAATTAAGAAATTCGATGTTGACTATAAGAAAGCTCAAGAAATCATTGCAAAATCAATTAATGAAGGCAGAGACCAACTTACAACTCGTGAATCTATCGATGTATTAGATGCTTACGGAATAAGAGTTTGTAAATCAGGTTTTGCAACAACAGAAGATCAAGCAGTATCAATCGCTGATTCTATCGGATATCCTGTTGTTATGAAGATGACTTCTAAGACAACTTCTCACAAAACAGATGTTGGCGGTGTAAGAGTTAACATTCAATCTGCTGAACAATTAAGAAGTGAATACCAAGACTTAATCGTTAAGCTAGAAGCTAAAGGATTATTGGACGGTCTTGAAGGCGTAATCATTCAAGAAATGGTTAAAGGCTCCAGAGAAATGGTTTGCGGTATCGCAACTGACCCGCAATACGGTCCTATGATGATGTTCGGTTTAGGTGGCGTATTTATTGAAGTTATGAAAGACGTAACATTCAGAATCGCTCCTCTTACAGATATTGATGCTAAAGACATGATTAAATCAGTTAAAGCATACAAGTTGTTAGAAGGCGCAAGAGGTACAACACCTGCTCAAATGGAACAAATTGAAGAAACATTGTTGAGACTATCTCAATTAGTAAGTGACTTCAAATTCATCGATGAGTTGGATATTAACCCGTTACTTATCTCTGAAAAAACCGGTGAAGGTATTGCAGTAGACGGTCGTATCAAAGTAAGAATGTCAGAAGCTCAAGAAGCTCTTGGCTATCACTGTGAAAATGGCGTTTGCGCTTGCTCTTACTAGGGGTAAATGAGAAAAATCCCTAGGATACTAGGGTACTAAGAATAATAGAGAACAAAAGCATTCAACTTTCAAAGTTTAAGGTTGAATGCTTTTTATATATTGTCAGCCCGCATGGGTAAATAAAAAATTTTTAAACGAAAATTTATTTTTAAAATAGCATTTTAGCTTGATTTTTAAATTCTTTTAAATAAGAAAATATATTTAATCCGGCATTACTAACAGTTGTAGGTTCTTTGGTTATTTTATTACCGAGAATTTCCCCTAAATCAATACAAAGTTTTCTTGCAACTATATCCATAACGTTTGTAGATGGGTTATATGCTTCTAAGCCAAGCCAGCAAATGCTTTGTCTTAACAGATGCGCTTCTTGTTTTTGTGCAATTTTTTTACATTCTTTTAGCATGCTTCCTTTAAACGTTATTTGATTATTTGATGTAAACATATTATTAGAAATATTTATTGACATTTTTAACCTTTCTTATTTTATTACTTTTGAATAAAAACCTCTAAAAATAAAATTTGCTACCTTTTAATTACGCAAAAAAACAATTAAGCGAAAATTTTTAAAATTTTATATACGTTCAAAACTTGTTTTTAGCTGGTATAATATTTTTATGAAATACGCAATGGTACTTGTTAATATTAAGGGTTTAGGGGTTAAAACTTTTAGCTACGGCATACCTGATGAGATGAAAGATATTATCCAAATCGGTCAAGCTGTTCTTGTGCCATTTGGCAGACAAGGACTTATTAATGCTTTTATAGTAGGATTTTCAGATTATATTCCCGGAGATTTTAGAGTTAAAAAGATAAATAAAATTTTGGATGAAACTCCGCTTTTTTCTCTAAAATATTTAAAATTGTTAGAATGGGTAGCAAATTATTATTGCACTGATTTTGTAACAGTTTTAAATGCAGCATTACCGATGAAACTTATAGAAAAAAACGCAAAAGTAGAATTGGCTGTTTCTTGTATAAAAGAAGCAAATGATACCGTTACAAAAAGACAAAAAGAAATTCTTGAATTATTAAAAGAAAGAGGAAAAACTTCACTTATAGAATTTGAAGAAATTGCAAAAACTACTCGCGCTACAATGAAAAAACTCGCAGAGCAAGGTTTTGTAAAAATAGAAGAAGAATACATCTATAGGAATCCGCTATCAATATTCAAAGATGTAGAGATAGAACCTTTGTATGAACTTCAAGGAGAACAGATAACTGCTTATGAAGGAATTAAATCAAAATTTAAATCGCCAAATCCTATTCTTTTACACGGTGTAACGGCATCCGGAAAGACAGAAGTTTATTTTAAGCTTATTAAAGATGTTATTGATAGCGGAAAAAATGTTTTATTTTTGGCGCCGGAAATCGCACTTGCTTCACAGTTAACAAAACGTCTTGCGCGTAAATTTGGAATAAAAGATGTTGCGATTTGGCATAGTTCAATTGGTGATGGTGAAAAATACGATGTTTGGCAGAGACTTTATAAAAATGAAGTTCGAATTCTTGCCGGTGCACGTTCTGCTGTTTTTGCCCCATTGCAAAATATTGGCTTAATAATTATAGATGAAGAACACGAAGGAGCATATAAACAAACGAATCCTGCTCCAAGATACGATGCAAGAGTAGTTGCAAAACGTCTTGCACAATTTTATCAGGCTCCTTTAATTCTAGGTTCCGCAACGCCGGATGTATCAACGTATTATTATGCAACCAATAACAATAATCTTTTTGAGATGAAACATAGATTTAATAATTCGCCGCTTGCTAAACCCCAAGTAATTAATATGCAAGAATATGGTAAAGCTTCTTATCGTGGAATTATATCAAAGCCTTTGCAAACAGAAATTACTGAAACACTTGAAAGAGGACAACAAGTTATACTTCTTATGAATAGAAGAGGGTATTCGACATATACGCAATGTAAAGCTTGTGGAACCGTAATAGAATGTCCTGATTGTTCAATACCTATGATTTGGCATGCCAGTATAAAACAACTAAAGTGTCACTATTGCAATAAAGAAATGAGTTTTCCTGAGTTCTGTCCGGCATGCGGAAGTAATGCACTTTCAACTTCAGGAGTAGGAACTCAAAAAATTGAGGTTTTAATAAAAGAACTTTATCCTAATGCAAGGGTAGAGAGGATAGATAGCGATATTTTAACAAAAAAGAACGCGCATATAGAACTTTTAGGGAAGTTCCAAAGAGGAGAAATCGATATATTAGTTGGTACTCAGATGATAGCAAAGGGACTTGATAATCCAAACGTAACACTCGTCGGAGTTTTAAGCGCTGATTCAGGATTTAATGTTCCGGATTATCGCGCGTCTGAAAGGGGATTCCAACTGTTAACTCAAGTTGCAGGACGTGCCGGAAGAGGAGAATTCAAAGGAAAAGTCCTATTTCAGACTTATAATCCGGAATATTATGCATTCCAAAGCGCAAAATCTCAAGATTATGAAAAGTTTTTTGAAACAGAAATTAAATCACGCCAAGAATTTGATTATCCTCCATTTAGCCAAATTGTACGGTTAATTATATCATCAGAAAATAATTTTAGAGCAGAAAAATCTTCAATGGAAATTGCTATGCGCTTGAATACTATGACGGATAAATTTGGTTTCAGTGAGTATTTGGAAGTATTAGGTCCGACTCCATGCGTAATAGAAAAAATCAACGGATTTTATCGTTTTCAAATCTTAATTAAGAATAAATTGACTCAAAAAGGACACGATTTTATTTCTAAGTTTTTAAATAAAATTACCATGCCAAAAGATATCCGTCTCGCAATAGACGTCGACCCGCTGGATATCCTGTAAGGGTAAATGTGATGAACTTATAGGAAAAACGAAGTTTTTCTGCAAACTATACTATATTAAATATAAAACTTCGTTAAAGTCTATTTATATGTTAGAATAGTTATATGGTTCAATTCTTTTCAAAACGTCGTTTAAAGATTGCAGAGCAAATAATTATAGTTATATTTTTTGCTGTACTTATTCCTATGACTGTAAGCGGTTTTATTATAAATAATATTAACCAGCAGTCAAACAGAGCTCATCTAAGAACGACTGCTGTAATGATATCAAAAATCGTATCTGAAGAGATTAATGTTTTTGAACAATCTATCAACAACCAGATTAATCAAATCATATCGACCTTAGAATTCTATAAATATCCGGAGCAGGAGCGAAATTATTTAGATTCGGCAATTAAGAATTTGCCATTTTACAAGGAATTAACTATAGTTAATACTCCTGAGAAAGTTGAACAATATAAAGCTTATAATACTCGCGATAATTATATGGTTTTTAGCAGACCCTTGAATGACGGAAGATTCCTAATTGCAATACTTGATGTAGAAACTCTTAAAACCGATTGGTTTAAAACAATTGCTGAAGATAAACGTCAGATTTATATTCTAGACGGAAAAACAAATAAACTGTTTGCGTCGAGCAATTACACAAAAGACGGATATGAAGATTGCATGGCACAACTTCCTCAAAAATTGGAAAATGATAAGCCAGTAATTTTTGGAAATGTCAAAAATCAACCTCTTGTTTATCTCAAAAAAACAAAACCAAACGCAATTGTTATTGTTAACACAACAGAGGATTTAAAAAAGGATACAATAGATTACAACCGTGATAAAATTATACTTTCTATAATTATAACAGTGCTGTCGGTATTTTTTGTAGTAGGTTTGTACACCTCTTATCTTTATACAAACATAAGACAGTTGTTTAAAGCCATTATAGCGATATCAAAAGGTAATTATGAAAGACGAATCCGTCTTTTAACAAATATATTTACACCGTTTGAACTTGTTTTTCTCGCTACTGAATTTAATAGAATGGTTAACCAAATTCACAAATCTTACGTTCAGATAAAAAAGAAAAATAAAGAATTAAAACAACTTGATGAATTTCGTTCAAACATGATAGATACGGTAAGTCATGAATTTAGAACTCCTTTAACAAGTATTCAAGGTTATACATCAAGACTGCTTAGACAAGATATTCAAATCGACGATGAAACAAAACAAAAATCTTTAAAGATAATAAAACGTCAATCTGAGAGATTAAAACGCATGATAGAGGATTTGCTTGTAATTCCGGATATAGAAGATGCAAGACTTAATTTCAATTTAATTAATATTCCTATAAATTCAATCATTGAAAATTCTATTTTACTTGTAAAAAACGATTCTAAAAAAGAAATTATAAATAATGTTAAAGATTGTGCAATTGAAATTTTAGCAGATAATGACAGAATGGAACAAGTATTTGTAAACTTAATAGAGAATGCCATAAAATACGCAAAAGACGGTAGTCCAATCATATTAAATTATGAAGTGGAAGAAAATCGGCTAATTGTTAGTGTGCAAAATGAATATGACTTAATTCCAAGAGAAAAGTTAAAGACTCTGTTTGACAAATTCTCAAGGCTTGATGATTCTACAACTCGTACAACAAGAGGAACAGGACTTGGCTTATACATAGTTAAGGGGTTAGTAGAAGCAATGGGGGGAGAAATCCGGCTTTATTCTAATGAAGAATGTGGCTTTTGCGTAAAAGTTTATATGCCAATTGCTACAGATTAATAAAATTTTTATCCTACTCTTTTTGGCTGATTTTTTTTATTTATTGTAAAGTTTTGTAAATTTATTCCGTTTAATTAATTGACTATCTTAGTAGAAACATTAAGAAAATATCAAGAAAGGTTTAACTAAGTATGGCAGGAATCGTAAAACTACTAGCTAATGTATTCGCATCAAATCCGGTGGTGCAATCTAATCACATTTCAAACAAAAGCACAAATCCTTTTGCGCAAACATCCGGAAACCCATTTGTAACTTCAAGTACTAATCCTTATGCCGGTTATGGACAAAATAAACCTGTTGCAGGAGGTTATTTTGCTGGTTATTACAACAATCAACCTAATATTGTCGGCAGAAAATTGTTTATTGAAGTTTAGACTCAAAAATATACTTACTAATTTTCCCAAAGCAAAGCCATTAGAAAAATGGCTTTTTTATTATATTTTTAAATCAAGCATTTGAATTTGTGATAAAATTTGTATATGAATTTAAAAACTAAAATTACAAAACTTCATTATGATAAAAATCCAAAGGGGGCTTTGTTTAACGTTTTAAGATTTTGCTCTTTATTTTATGGATTAGCAAGTAGTTTTAAGAATATTTTATATGATAAACAGATAATTAAGCCTAAAAAAGTAGATGCGTTTGTTATTTCAGTAGGAAATTTTACAACAGGCGGAGTTGGAAAAACTCCTGTAGTAGCAGAGATTGCAAAATTCTTTATACAAAAAGGTGAAAAACCAGCAATTATATCAAGAGGGTATGGCGGAAAATTAAACAATAAAATAGTACACGTAATTTCAGATGGTATTAATCTTTATTATAGTTCTTCAATGGCAGGAGATGAACCGTATTGGCTGGGAATAAATCTTGACGGATGTGCAGTTTTAACTTGTTCCAACAGATATAAAGCGGCTAAATATGCAATAGAAAAACTTGGATGCAATAAAATCATTCTTGATGACGGATTCCAGCACAGAAAACTTTATCGGGATTTAGATATAGTTTTAGTTGATTCCGAAAAAATGTTTGGAAATGAAAATTTACTTCCTGCAGGCCCATTAAGAGAGGGCTCGGAGGGGTTCAAAAGACTTGATAAATTAGTTGTTGTAAGTAAAAATAAAGACCATACAAAAGCGGAAAAACTTTGTAAAATCATTTCTAAAAAACAAGGTGTAAGCGCAACTATATGCAAAACAGAGCCGGATTATGTATATAACATTATAACCGGTGAACATTTGGAAAAAGGATGTGAGATAACTGCATTATCTGCAATTGGTCAACCAGAACAATTTTATAAATTTTTAGAAGATGATTATGTAATAAATAGTAAGATAACTTTTGATGATCATCATTGCTATGTGTTAAATGATATAAAAAATATAAGCGGTGTTGTTGTAACAACCGAGAAAGATGCTGTAAAACTTGCGAAGTTTAAAAAAGAAAATATTTATGCATTGAAGCTAAAAACAAGTGTAGATACACATTTTCTATTGCAATAAATGATATTTCATATTACAATCGAATGTGAAAATCCCAATCTTATTTAAGGAGCCAAAATATGAATATTAAACAAGTATCGTACTGTTTAGTTGGCAGTGTAGTATTAGCAGCTTCTAGTATTGCATGTACAAATACAGAATATCGAGATAAAGCAAAAGAGCAAGCCGCAAAATATTTAAACGGGTATGATTTATTAAAAGCGGAAAGAATGGAACGGCAACAGGTATATGATGACTATATGTCTGGAGCAAAAGTTGCATATTGGGATAGCTTACTTGTTGAAGCAAAAACGAAAGAGGCATATTTTGCTGGTCAACAAATGATAAAAGACAGTGTTAATAGAAAGTTCTTTAGAAAAAATAAATATAAAGCGAATTTAGATACAATAATAGAACGCAATTTGATGGAAAACCTAACAGAAGATTATTCTAAATATACAAATGCCGAAACATTTATGAGATTGAGAGATAAAGCTCCAAGTAATAAGAGTGCTGTCATAAGTGAACTGCCATACCAAACTCATTATTGGAATTTAATTACTCTGGCAGGTAAACAACAAGAAGCATACAATAAAGGTGCCGCAAACGAAAGAGCTAAAATTCATTCAAAAAGGAATCGTTGAAACTCTAATGGCTTGCAAAAAAATTAATTTTCCCGCAAGCTCATGATATTGTCAAAATAGAAAACAGTTTATAAAACTATTATTCCCCTCCATCATTTAAAGTATTTCAATTTTTTACAAATTTACTATAATTATGGTATGCGTGTAGTTGAAAATAGTGAATTAAGCAATTATAAAGTTCTTCCGTTTGATCTTTTTACAGAGAACAAAACAAAAATTTTGGATGCAGGAGAAGTTCTAACTCCAGGCAAGCTAATAATGCTTAGAAATTACATAAAAATATATGCAGAAGATTTTGTAGGTGAATCGAACGAAGATGAACAGGAAGTAGAATCAACTCAAGCCAATCTTTCATCAAAAAGAATTTTGAATTTTTCTTATGAGTCTCTTGATCCCGAAGATTTTGATACTGTTATTAATAAAGATTCTGTATTGGATGTTGATACCCAAGTTAAAATAAAATATTTTTATAAGAAAATTTTAGATTTATTAATAGAAAAATATTATGATGATGCGATTTTAAAAATGCAATCACTTGTATCTATCTTGAAAAATGAGATATATAAACAACTTAGTAAAACAGGAAAAGGATCAAAAATTCGTTTTATGGGTGAATATGAACTCTGTCACCCTCTAAATACAGCAGTAATATCAGGATTGTTGGCTAAAAAACTTGATTATACTACAGCTTCAATGGATGAATTAATTCTCTCAGCATTATTACATGATATTGGGAAATTGAAAATAGAAATTCCCGGTGGTTCTGCCCTGTTAACAACAAATGAAGAAGAGGTAAAAGAACATACAATTGTCGGTTACAGAATGATAAAAGATACATTTGGACTTTCTGACAATATAGCAAAAGTTGCATTAGAACACCACGAAAATAATGATGGTTCCGGTTATCCAAAAGGTTTATCAAATGATTTTATTACCGAATATGCTCAAATTGTAAATCTGGCAAATTATTATGATAATTTAGCTTCAAATAGAACTCATATAGCAATTTCCAATAATAGGGAAGCAATGAGGGAATTGCTTAATATTGGCACAAGTCGTTTTTCTGCAAAAATACTATATTCTTTTATTCACATGTTTAATTATGATGATATAGAAGATTTTAATTCTATGATGTTTTAACAATTCATAACATTTTATTGGATTTTTTATTTGTTTAAAATATAATTACTCTGTTACTAAAATTACGAGGGAGTAATAAAATGGCTAATAGCGAAAGTGTTGGAAAGAAAATAGTAGAAGCATTAAAAAAACAAGCAGACAGTATGGATATTGCAGAAGATATTAATTTTGAGCAAGGTTCAGATAATAATGTATCAAGTGATGATATATTTGCTCAGAATGATGATTTGTTCGCAGAATCTTCTCCGAATATAAATAAGTCCGCAACGTCGAACTTTTTTGACGATATTGAAGAAGCAAATGAACCATTTTTTGCTGAGCCATCTCAACCTGTTCAACAAAGACCGGAATCGCCGTCGGAAACTTTTGAAATGCCTGCAAATATTGCTGTTTTAAGAAAGCTGATTTCTCAACTTCCAAGTGGCGTCTCGAGACATACCGGAGCGCAAATTATAAAACAAACAATGGAAGCTCTTGGCATTTCGATGAAAAGTGTTTTACAAGATGCTCAGCAAGTTCAAGAAGGTCTAAAAGTTTCTGCAAGGGAATGTCAATCGTCTATTCAAGAATATAAAAAACAAATTATGGCACTTGAAAAACAATCTCAAACATATCAAAAGCAGTACTCAGCTTTGAATGATTTAATAAGTTTATTTATTCAAACTACAAAATAGTAAAATCGTCTTCTATAATACTTAAACAAAAACGGAATGCAATAAAAAAATTGCTTTCCGTTTTTGAGTTTAGGTTGTAATCGTTGACGGTTAAAAATATGTTCATGGTATAATAATATCAAAAGAAAGGGAAGTTTTACTATGACAAATTTATCACCATTACAAGCAGAAAGACTTAAATACCAACCGAAGCTTCCATTTTCATTAGCTTCCGGTATTAATCACTTACAATCAATCGAAGGAAGCGCAACACAATCAGTTGCTAACCAAGATGTGATTAAGGCTTTATTTAAAAATACTTACGGAAAACCAACCGTAACATTCCAAACTTCAACGGATTCCAAATCAAGCGAATTAAGAAATGTCGGTGTTATACTTTCAGGAGGACAAGCTCCAGGCGGGCACAATGTTATTGCAGGTTTGTATGATGCTTTAAAACAAGCTAACCCATCTAACAACCTTTACGGTTTTTTAGGCGGTCCAAGTGGCATTATTGAAGGTAAGTATGTGGAATTTAATGACGAATTTATTAACGACTACCGTAATACAGGCGGTTTTGATATTATCGGTTCCGGTAGAACTAAACTTGAAACAGAAGAACAATTCCAATCAGCTTGGGAAGTTTGTAAAAAGTTAAACATCTCTGCTGTTGTAATTATTGGCGGTGACGATTCTAACACTAACGCAGCACTTCTTGCCGAATGGTTTGTCGCTCATAATGCAGGAATCCAAGTTATCGGCTGTCCTAAGACTATTGACGGTGACTTAAAAAATGAACAAATCGAAATATCATTCGGTTTTGATACCGCTACAAAAACTTATGGCGAATTAATCGGTAATATCGAAAGAGACGCTAATTCAGCTAAAAAATATTGGCACTTTGTAAAAATTATGGGTAGAAGTGCTTCACACGTAGCTTTGGAAGCAGCTCTTCAAACTCAACCAAATATTACTTTAATCTCAGAAGAAGTTGAACAAAGAAAAATGTCACTTTCTTCAATCATTGATTATATGACAGATATTATTGTTAAACGTTCAGAGATGGGCAAAAACTTTGGTATTGCAGTTATTCCTGAAGGTTTAATTGAATTCGTTCCTGAACTTAAATCAATGATTGCTAACTTAAACGATATTATGCCGTCTTTAGAAAAAGACAGCAAATATTCTAACGGTACCGATGCTGAAAAAATCGCTATTATTGAAAATTCACTTTCAAGCGAAAATTCTTCAGTATTCAAATCTCTTCCTGCATTAATTAAATCACAATTATTGATGGATAGAGACCCACACGGTAACGTTCAGGTTTCAAAAATCGAAACAGAAAAACTTCTAATCTCTATGATAGAAGAAAAACTTGCAGGATTGAAGAAAGCAGGAAAATACTCAGGTAAATTCTCTACTCAATCACACTTCTTCGGATACGAAGGAAGATGCGCATTCCCGTCTAATTTTGATGCAGATTATTGTTACTCATTAGGTTTCAACGCATTTGCTTTGATTAACTTCGGTCTAACAGGTTATTTATCATCAGTAAGAAACTTAACAGAACCTGCTAACGATTGGATTGCAGGTGGTGTTCCTCTTACAATGATGATGAACATGGAAAGACGCCACGGCGAGATGAAACCTGTTATCAAGAAAGCTCTTGTTGAACTTGACGGACCTGTGTTCAAAAAATTGGAAGCTAACAGAGAAGATTGGGCATTGAATGACAGATACCTCTTCCCAGGAGCTATCCAATACTTCGGACCATCTTCAGTATGTGATATTACAACCGTAACATTACAACTGGAAAGCCAAGCTAAACTGGCTTCTGTATAGATGTGTAGGATTAAATATATAAATTTTAAAGCGGTTTGCAAATAATGCAAACCGCTATTTCTTTACAAAGCATAACTTTTGTAGTAGATTATAAGTGTATAAAGTACATTTATTGTATGCAGGGTGTAAATTATGAAAATAAGTTCTATACAATCGACTACATTTCAAGCAAAGGCAAATATTAAGGCAATAGATAATAAAAAACATCCATATTTATATAATGAAGTTCTTGAAATTGCCAGAATATATAAAGTGCCTGCAACTTTTAGATCTCATGAAATTGAGTTACAAACAGTATCAAATGAAATATACAAAAAACTAAATGAATTAAAAATTAGATTCTACGGCGGTAAAAAACACTAATAACATATGGTCAAATATTCACAAGAAAAAATGTTTTTGGGATTTGTTTCTAAATTTTTGCACTCTATTTTCTTTGGCGCAGATTCATAGTTTTCTATTTCTTCTGATATTTTTAGTAGATTGGTTTTGTATTCTTGTCCTAATACTTCATTGAATTCTATATTTGTTTCGGTTCTGTTTTTTAAATCTAAATATACAAATGTTATGTTATTTGTTTTAAAAAATTCTGATACGGCAAGAATGTAAATCATTGTTTGATAATCGTATTTTGCATTTTTTGGCGCTGTTCCTGTTTTATAATCAAGAATATAATATTTGTTTTCATTTTTTACTAAAGCATCCAGTCTGCCTCCAAAAAAATGATTTCCGATTCTGACAGATAAATTATATTCTGTATTGATAACATCATAAGCAAAATATTTGCAAGATTTTAAATACAACCATACTTCAAATTCTTTTGCAGTCAGAGATTTTTCCATTTTGTCTATAAATTCTTTTTTTAAATAATAAGATGCTAATGCGTGGATATTTTTACCAAATTCAAAAATATCATCATTAACGGGCATTTGAATATTTTGCAAGTAACGAAAATCAAACTTCCGCGGACATTCTCGAAAAGTTTTTAGCATGTTTGGTGAAAATTGATGCTGCATAAAATCTCTTTTATAATTTGTATTAAAATATACATGTATTGAATAACAAACATGTTTATAATACAATAAAGTGTAGGGATAAATAATAGTGTGTATTAAGTACAATATTAATTTTTGTAAAATTTTTGTGTTACATGTCGATTTTTTAGCAAAAAATAATATGTTAAAGACTTTATATATATAGAAGGAGTACCTGCAGGTGTATATAAATAAAATAAGTGGCGTAAAATCGAATTTAGGATTTAAATCAAATGGTTATGTAGTGAATAGTGTTGGAGACACTGTTCGTAAGCTGAATTACAGTTATGATGACAAAAATGAAACTTGTGAAGTTGAGATATATAAAGTAAAAAAACTTGAAAATTTTAATTACAAAATAGATAAAACACCAATCAAAACAATAAAATTAACACCTAAAGGAATAGATTTTAATGTATTAGAGGATACAAATTTAGATAAAGATGAAGCTTATGTATATCAAATAGTCAGAAAAGATAAGAATGGCAAAGAAATATGGCGTGGTGCCGATTCCGGTATAAAAATGTACGAAATAGGAAACGGTGAATACGGATTTAGAACCACTTATGACAGAGCATGGAAGAGTGTAAAATATCGACCTGTTGATAGTGAGGGGAATCCTGTCGTTATAAAAAACGAAAAGGGTGAAGAAATTAAAGAATCTACAGTATGGTATCAATCGTCAGAATTGGGTGGTCATAATGATAAAACTTGGGATTATACTCTAGTTACTCAAAATGGAACGACTCCTTTAATACAAGGAGTAGGTTATCTGGCAATGCCTGATACGTTCCGACCAGGTTGGAAACGCAGAGGTTTTAATGAACAGAATGCAGGTGAAATATATTTTGATTCTGAACACCAAAAGAAGATGGAAGGGCTTGTAAAAACTCAAACAAATATGTATGGTGGAAATATCGCAGGTATTGAATCGGCGCTTCCTGAATTGAAAGAAATTGGAGTAACAAAGTTATTTACAACTCCATTAGCTAATGGTGATAATAGAACTTCGCACGGTTACTATAGTAAAAATAATTTACAAACACCTCCTAATATGGGAACAAGTGAAGATTATGATACTTTAATGAAGAAAGAACTTCAAAACGGAATAGACCATGTTTTTGATATAACATTAACTTCTGAGGGCATAGAAAGTATTCACGTAAACTATGCTCGTCGTTGGGGAGATAAGGCTCAGACTTATCGCTGGTTTAAATTAAGCGGTGAAAAAATGAACTATGGTGTAGTTCCAAGAGAGGCAAAAAATCTCCGACACAGAGTTATAAATTCGCCATACAAAATAGAAGTCCAATCTGATGGTACAAATAAAATTAAGTCAAATGATGATTATAATCCAAAGAAAGAAACATTGCTCCAAATATACGATGCCTCACAAGTTACAGATGAACAGCTAAAACTTGATAAAGAAATAGAAGCATACAGGGAAATCAATGGAGGCAAAAATCTTACAAATACTACAACGGATGATTCAATAACAAGTTATGTACTTGAGATTAATCCTAACGAGTATAAGAAAAATATTGAAAAATTAAATGATTTGGTTAAATCCGGCAAAAAAATAGAACTTAACAGCCCCGAGGGAACCATTATTGCTACAAATATGTCGAATTTTGGTATAACAAAAGATAGTGACGGGTATTTGGCTTGGGATGCAAATCCGGATTTGATAAAAGTAAATTACGGAATCTCTGCTTATGATGAAAAGGAGCTGCAAGCAATAACAGATTTAGCTCAAAGACAGTATGAACGCGATATGAGAATAAGAGCCTCTATAGAAACTCGTGATATTAAAATGCAAATCGGAACTTATTGGGCTGAAAAAACAAAAAATGCTCATTTAATGTATGTTGCAAGTGTAATAAAAGATGCTAAATCTGCTGAGAAGATTAATAAGCTTGTTGATGAAGGAAAGCTTCCGGAACGATTCAGAACAACTCAAGAAGTTGTAGATAACATTCTTAACGGAGAATATAAACTTGCTCCGAAAGGACAATTAAGTGCAGATGATGTGACTGTAAAAGCTTTGATGCAATTACCGCTTGATTCACTTGAGTTTGGAGAAAATGTTTTAGGAGTTCTTTCTACATCGTATTTCTCAAATAGGGCAACAACAGAAGATACTATAGGTATGTCGAGATTTGAACTAATGAAACAGGGTAACCCTCATCTTGTAGATACTTATGCAAGTGTGTACAACAAGGTCAATGACATCTATAATAACGAACTTAAAGAATTTGCTCAGGATGTAATAGCAAAAGTTAATAAAACTTCCGACACTCCGCTTACAAATGCAGATGGAAGTTATACTGAATTTGGAGAATATGTAATTGAAAGAGTTGGAAGAGATATTGCAAAATATGCTTTTCTTAAATCTCTTTCAGGAGATGCATTTAAAACAAAAAATTATTCTGATGGAAGATTAATGTATGATTACGAAAATATAAGAAAGGCAACTACTTTAAAAGCTCTCGGAATTAATGCAAATAATCCGACAGAAGAAGCCGAAATACTACAAAAGAAAATCTTAAAAGGTCTAAGAGAACTTGATGAAAAAGATATTGATACAGTTGCAAAATCAATATCTGCACAAATAAAGAATTTTGATACAGATACTTTTAGATTGGCAGAAGCACTATATAACACTTCCGGTTATGGGTTAGGTTTTAGAATAGATGCTGCAAAAGATAATATTGATATGGATTCTGTAAGAAATAGAGACACACACTTTGATGATGCTTGGATGGCTTTGATTAACTACTGTAAAGAATTTGTACAAGGAATAAAAAAAGTTAACGAGCATACGTATTTTGTAGCAGAAATGACAGATATTCCTGATTTACTAAAGGATACTTATGGAGGTAATGAAGCTGTTCCATATAACGGAACAACAAATGTTCGTGGTACAAAATTTAATGGTGAACCTGATGCGATGACTAAATTCTATAATGAAACAGGGATAACTTCTGAGGCTGGCTATTCGTATTTCTTTACTGAATTATTAAAGAATTTCTCATACGAATTTGAAAGGGGAGAAGGTTTTTGTGATACTCACGATAACTATAAAGAGAAGTTTGATTTACTGTTATGTACTCGTAGTGCTGATTATATGCGGAATTTATATACTTTCATTGGTAACCACGATAAAACAAGAGCAATACAAGGTTTAGCAATTGATAACACTCTTTACCATTCTTCGCTTGTATATGAAGGTGCAGATTTTGGGAGAAATCACAATCAAAGAGAAAAAGTTATTCAAACATTATCCGGTGCAAAGAATAAAAATGAAATACCTTTAGAATTAAGATTAAATGTAGACAATCTTGATTATTTTAGAACCGTCAGTGCAAGAGCAGTTGCCCAATCAAAATTGCTTATGGATTCAGTAGAAGAGGATTTGGATGGAATTATTACTCCGGAAAATAAAAAACTTCTGAGAGGGGCATTAATAGATCTTGCAAATGGTAATTATTTAATAAATAAAACTTCCGAAAAAATGACAAGAATTATGCTTCCGGCTCTTTCAAGTATTGATAATGCCGTTCGAGAAGTTGCTGAACTTGCATCTAAGCAAGGAATTATATTAAGTGAAGCTGAAATCAATTCCATTATTGAAAAGGCTAAAAATCTTAATACAGACGACTATCTTGTAAGAGGTGATTTCGATTGGACAGAACCAAAAGAAGTCGGTGATAAAAATAAAAACTATTTAAAAGAAATTATGGGAACTGATGCAGGTTATCGGGATTACAGTCTGTATACTGTTCAAGTTGCAAGAATGATAATGAAAGCTTCGGAAGAAAGTTCTAAGGCAGACGGAATCAAAAATGCATTGCAAGATTTTGTCAAAACTTATACAAAAGGCAAAATCTATGAAAACATGGAACCTTTTAAACGATATGAAACACCTGCGGATGCGCGTAAGAAAAATAGTTATGCTGCTCAAGATTTTAGAACCGCGCTTGAGATGGCAATAGAACAAGCAGAATTTAAGTCAGGAACAAAAATTCCTAATAAGGAAGATATAATTGCAACCGTATTTAACTCAGTTACTGAACCTGCTGTTAAAAAACATGCAATGATGACTGCATTTTTAAGCGGATTATGCGGAATCAATACAATATATTCCGGAGATGAATATGGAGATTCAGGTTATGAAGATAAATATAAAAACCGTTGGGTAAGAAATAGATCTGTATCCAGAACTTCTGAAATTTCTGATGGTACAAAAATGGGTAAGATTATGAGCAGAAATAGAGATGTTGCTTATGATGCTCTAAAACATAAAGTGAATGTAAAACCTCTTCAAGACGGAACTTTCTATGCAATGGATGTTCTTGCTAGTGGAAAAAACAGAGAAGAATGTTTGGCAAGAATTGCACAGATTAACGATATTTGTAACTACTTACCAAAGAACTCGGATTTAGAAAAACAATTAAGAAAAGAACAAGCACTTCTAAAATCAGAGCTGGCAAAAGTTGCGTATATGGCTCAAAGTGCTGATGGTGATATGGCTATTACATTATTTAATGCAGCAGGAATTGACCATAATAATAGAGTTAATTACTTTGAAAAATATGGAAAACATACAAAAGCTGAAAAAGAAGCATTTTTAAGAGATAACAATATTGAAACAATGGACCCGGATAATCCATACATTCCTATTCAGCCAAAGACTGAATTAGACGCAATTCTAATGGGTGCTGGTGTGACAATTCCTTTAGGTACAGTTTTCTTTAATGCCGATGCAAGAGATAAAGCAAAATACATTGTAGAAAAAATCGGTGATAAAATTGGTATTGTCCGAGAAGGCGGAAAGAAAATTGTAATGGATAGTATCACTGCTAAAAACGGTGTTATGGTACTAAAAAAAGCTTTGTCTTTCAGAGGAAAAGGTGTTTATAATAAACAATACAGCTTCAACACAAATTTATATCAACAAGAGCCAGAACAAGAACAAGGTAAAAAGCTCTCTATTATTGCAAAATAAAAATATAGAATTGATAATTTTAGCTTTAATAGTCAATAAATAATCCTACATTCGTAGGATTTGACCGTAATATAAAACGTGCTACTATATTGTTGGGAAGAGTAGAGGAGACGTTTTTGTACGCATATAATCAACAACCTCAAAGAAAAGATTATTCAAATTTATATGTTGTGCCTAACCGACAATATGTAAGAGGTGGGCACCCTTATGCATCAAGGCAAGTAAGGCGGGTTAAGAAGAAAAAGTTCAATCCTCTTAAGTACTTGTTTAGATTAACATTTGTTTTGACATTTTTCGCTTTATTTATGTCACTTATATTTCCTACAAGTTTTAGGAATATAATAAAGAATGTTTTATTTCCATATAACATAAAAATGAATACCGAAATGAATCAAGGCTTGGCTTTCAAAAATCCGGAAAATATTACAGGAGCGGATTTGTATGCTATTTCAAATCCTATTTCTAACTATTTAAGTAATGATTTATTTCTAAATACAATGCTTGTTACGCCAACGATTCAAAAAACGCATAGTGAAGTTACTACTATGTATGTTACTTCTGAGATGACAGAATTAAAGAATTCGCTGATATCTTTAATGAAACAATATCCGATGATACATCCGTCAATTTATGTATGGGAGTATGAAAACGGTAAATATATAGATATAAATGCAGAAGAACAATTTTCTGCGGCAAGTATAATAAAGCTTCCAGTGCTTGTTAGAATGTTTAAATCAATTGAGGCAAAACAATTTACAATATATGATGAAATGATTTTGACCGATTATTATAAAGCATCCGGCTCGGGAGATTTGCAATACAGACAAACCGGAGGTAAATATTCTTTAGATGCGCTTGCAAAAACAATGATACAGGATTCTGATAATTCTGCTACAAATATGATTATGGCAAAAATGGGCGGAATGGATGATGTAAATATAGGTTTAAGAGACTGGGGTATCTCTAAAACCTATGTAAGAACTTGGCTGCCGGATTTAGGCGGAACAAATAAAACTACAGCTTTAGATTTAGCAAAAATTTTGTATAATTTGGATAATCCGGGATTTTTAAATATTAATTCAAGGGAATATATAATTGATTATATGAGTCACGTCAAAAATAATAAACTTATAGCAGCAGGTCTTGGCGAAGGTGCAATGTTCGTTCATAAAACTGGTGATATCGGTTCTATGCTTGGTGATGCCGGAATTGTTTATGCTCCGAATAACCAAAAGTATATAATAGTAATCCTTGCTAATCGACCATATAATGCTCCGCAAGGTAAAGAATTTATCGTAAAAGCTTCAAATCTCATATATAAGAGTATCGTAGGGGTTAATGGGTAAAGGGGTAAAGGTATTTAGCTTTAGTATTAAAGAAAAACAGAGGGTAGTAAAGGGATAAATGTAATTTCGCTTAGTGCTAAAGATATTTTTAGTAAAAGAAACAACAAACAACTCCCTATTATTTTAAATAATAACAGGGAGTTGAACAAAGCGGATTATTCCAGTTTGTGAAATTTGTTTTATTCTTTTTTCAGGGCATTGTTTATAAGCTCTATATAAAGTGCAAGAGCTTTTCTAAGATCAATTTGAACACTGCCATCTTCACCAATTATTATTCCGAGTTTTTCTGTATTTTCTGGGGTGATGTTTATTGATTCTTTAAATCCTGTAATGTAGTTTCTATATTCCAGAACTTCACTATTTATATTTTCTATATATTTTTCATAAAGTCTTTTAATAGTTTCACTTGCCTTATCGTCTAATATAGGATTAATACTATTAAAAATTCTTAAATTGTCACAGTCATAAAATATTTCATATTTTATATCGCGAAGATTAAAATAAACAGGCTTATCTAAATTTAAAATATTTTTAATACTGTATTCTATACCTTCTATGTTTATTTTATCATCGTAATTTAATTCATTTGTATATGACTGTGCTACAGAAATAGATTCGTTTAACTTAGTCGATGTTGCGCCTACATCTATCAAAGATAATTGGGTAAATTCATCCCAAGTTAGAACGATTACTTTATCCGGATACCAGGGATTAGCTACTACTAGAGTATCTTCTGTCATATCTAAAATCGAATATGCGTGTCGTCCTGCAAACTCAACCATATTTCCATCTTGAGTTTCTACCATAGAATCTGCCCAAACCCCAAAATATGCAGCAACTTTACCATTTTTAAAATCTTCATAAATATTTTCTAAAAATGACTTAACTTCTTCTTTTTCCGGAAAACTTCCAGTTTCTATTTGTTTATTTCCAGTAAGGTAATATAAAGGATATTCTTGTGTGCCACCATCTATACCTGCACCTGCTGAACCATCATCTTCATTTTGACTATTAAATAAATATCCAAATTCTACATATTTTGTATATGCAGCAAATTCTCGTCTTAATTTTTCAGTAGCAAGTTCGAGAGCAAGAACATCTGTATCACCGTATGCATAACAATAAGAAAGTCTTGCTTCTTCCATTTCTTCATAAGTTATATCATAAGATACACCAATACCTTTAAATGTAACTCTAATAATTTCGTTACCGTTTTCATCTTTTATTTTTTCAATTGAGTCACTGATAATTTGTCTTCCGGCTTCTGATGCACTCAATGCTGATATTGCAGCAAGTAACCAGCAATCACCAGTTCCGCCTTGAGCAAAATCATCAATATATCCGTCTGTTCCAAAGTAGTACTCATGCTTAACTTTTTCAAGTTTTTCACCAGTAAAGTATTTGCTTATTTCATCAAAGATACCCTTAGCATTTAATTGTTCAATTGTAGATTTGTTTATCATTACAGGAGTAGTATTTGAAATACCAAGTTCTCTATTTAGTACAACAAATATACATTTGATAAAATCTTTTCTGTCATAATCGTCGGATACTTTAATATTTTTGCATGCTTCTTCAAGTAAATTTCTTAATTTTTGCATGCCTGGATCATCACAAATATATTTACTTTCAAGAACTGTCATAAATTCGGATATGGTTAAAGAATTTTTATTACCGAACAAAGATGTAACATCTACTTTTGTTGCATTTTCAACCAGCGGTTTCATCTTTGCTTCTAATTCTGCAATAGCATCTGCAAGCTGTCCTGGTGTCTTAATATCTTTATCAGGGAATTGTGTTTTTAATGCTACTTGATTCAATTTATAATAGCAAGCACTACCGCACCCTCCTGTACTGTATGAATCAAAGAAATAGTCTCTTACGTCCGATGATAAATTATATTTTGATAATAGTTTATAAGTATAACTACTATTTAATAATGCATTAATACAATCTTCAATTGTATTAATATTATCTGTATCATAATAATTCGGATTAATATCATATGTACCATCACTCAGTTCTATTAACATAGCTTTAATATCGGTATCTATTAAATTGTATTTTTTCTTATAAACTTCCAAATCAGAAAGTTTATATTTTCCATAAAGAATGTTGTTATTATTATCAAATACTTTTGTTGACAGAATATTACCATCATAATCTTTTGTTATTTCTTTATGTCCACTATTATCATATGAATAAATAATTTCTTTATCATATTTACTAGAATTACTGTATAATTTTAAGGAATATATTCTTCCATCACTATAGTAATGTGCACTTAAAACTTTTTTATTATTTTCATATTCGTCATGAAATTTTAATTGCGTAGCTGCATTATCCCTGTATTCATTTGTGCTTATCAAATTTCTAGGATTTGCTGTATCATATTCTTCTGAACATAAATTTCCGTACTTATCAATATAAAATTCTTCAGTCGAAACAAGTTTTCCGTTTTCATAATGTTCTCTTTTTTGAATATTTCCGTCTTGGTCTAAAGTTAATACAGAAACAAGTTCACCATCTTTTGTTTTTGTTGTTTCTGTAGTTGTACCATCAGCATTAGATTGAGAAGTAATTACCAAACCTGTATCATCGACAGATTGTCTGGATTCATCAGATTTGTTGCTTTCTTTAATAGCCATATTTATAAATTCATAGGCATCTTTACCTTTTACTGTAAAAATTATGCTTTCTCCGGTGCTATCATTTACATAAGTAATTAAACATTCATCTTCAAATCTTTCAACAGAATTAGGATCAATACTGTATCCGGCTTTATTCAAATCAAAATTCCATCCTAAAAACGATACATCACCATACATTACATTATCTTTCGGTAATTTAAGTTTATTATTTTCAGTAGTTTTAGGTTCTGGAGTAATTTCAGGATCTGGCATTACTTCCGAATTTGTGGGTGCTGGAGGATTGTTAATCTGTTCATTTTCTTCAGCTTGAGTTTTTGTAGGAGCTGTAGAAGTGGCAGGTGCAGGTACAGCTGTACATGACTCTGCGACTTCGGATTTTTTTGGAGCAGGTAGATCTGCAATAGATTTTTCCTCTTCCATGTTAATCTCTTTTGGTTCATATGTAACAGTCTTTTTTATGTATTTTTTTGAATTAACCTTTTGACTTTCTTTCTGTAACTGTTCTTTTTCTTCCAATTTTTTCACTATTTTTTTTTGGAATTGTGAAAAGTTACTGTTAATGTTCATTTTCATTTTTGAGTCTCCTCTTTTATAATGTGTTTATTTAATACTTTATATATCGGCATTTTTCCTCAAAAACTTTAATGATTTTGGGCAAATTTAAAGAAATTGTTACATTTCTTTACGTTATATGGCCAAAAAGCAATTATATATTAAAAAAATAGAACGTAAAATTAATACGTTCTATTTTCTTTTCATGTTTTTTATATTTTATGCAGGGTTATTATTTTCTTCTAAAATCGGATAAACATAGTGTTCACCACAATTAGGACAAATAACTTCTTGTTGTTTGCCCGGTTCTAATTCCGCAACTTCAAATAAAGTCTTGCAACCTGACTGAGTGCATCTTATTGCCATGCTTGGTCTGATTAATTTAGCCATTTTCCACCTCATATATTACTTTCTATCTTTAAAACGGTTTTGTTTGATTAAGTTTTGCTCTTAGTTCTCTAAATCTCAATATATCTTCTTGTGTTTTTGAGTTTTCTCTGAATAAAGCTTGAGATGTCGGATGAACCATTAGTATATAATCCATGTGTATCTCTAAAAATTCATACCTCTTAGGAGGTTGTGTAGAATTTTTAGGGTATATTTCAACATTTGTTACAGCTAAGAAACGTCTTTCCCTGTCATTAAGAAGATCTGTCAATTCTCTGTTTGTATCAGTATACTTTGAAACATGGACAGTTCCTTTTATGTCATGGTTAGCTGTAAGAATAATTACTTCTATTGGTATTGTATCTGTATTTTTAGCCATCAAAATTCCCTCTTATAATATCTAAATTTTATAATAATTTAAGATTTATGTCCAGTATATGTTCTCAAATTAAATCATTTTGTCTATATTGGAACCTATTTTTGCAAAATTTGAATAATAATAATTAAATACTAAAATAACAACAAATGATGCAAAATAAAAATTCAAAAGTGTTAATATAAAGTGAGCTATAATATTTGAGCTAAAAATTGCAGTTAGGATTGACAACAAAAAGTATCCGAAAGCTGCAAAAATATATAATCCGCAATTTTGGAAAAACTTTCTGCTAAATAAATCTTTTAATGAAATAAAAAATGCTGAAAACGGATTTTTATTTTTAAAATACATAGCCGGTGCAAAAAACATTATCAAGAAATAATTAATGAGCATTGCAGCAAATAGCAATAAGTTCCATAGATTTATTTTGATAAGTTGTTCATTAGAAAGTGACATTAAAAAACTTTTCATAGCTTCAACACTTACAATCGCTGATGAAACTTGATTGTAAGTAATTCCGGGATTTCCGATAAAATATTTCCCTATTACAAGTGAGCATGTATAAATACCTAAAGATAACATAACTACAATTATTACAAAACCGATAATTTGTAGAAAATATTCACCGACTCCGGCAAAAAAGCTTTGAGTGATTAACAAATTTTTATCTACATCTGGCTCTTTAACGACTCTTGAAGCCATAAAAAACCAGCCGGATATGAATGCACAAAACATTAAGAAAAATAAAAAAATTGTAAAAAATGTGCCAATTAAAGATTTCCCGTTAGAAAAAATCATATATACAGTTGATAAAAGAGAGAAAAGTATAAGCGGTGTTGCTAATACTATATTTTCATTTGTTATTTTTATGCTCTCTTTTATTGTATTTAACATAATCTCTCCCCTTTTTGATTTTATAATTATAAATCAAACATATATAAAGAGCAATTTTATCCATTCATCAGTTTAGTTAAATCATTTTTGGGTGTAGTAATTTCAAGAATATTGAAATCAGTTTTAAGAGTATCAATAATTGCAGGACTAATTACGGAATTATTCCATCTGCCAATAAAAATATTATTATTGATAATAGAGCTTGTATAAATCATAACAGAAAGTGTATGTCTGTCGCAGTAAGGATAAAAGATACTAATTTTTTTGTTAGAATTTTTAATCAATTCTTCAGATAATTTTAAGGCTGATGTTGTATCATAGATTGCGTTTAAGCAAATTCTGTTTTCCTTTTCTTTGCAACAGGATAATGATAAAACCAGTGTTTCGTCAGGGAAATGTTCTAGAAGAGTCTGAAAATATTTTGTTTCATCTTCTATATAACCCTCTATACCAATTATTACAATTTGCTTGAATTCCTTTTCTTCGAGCTTTTTATTGATTTTATCTAATGTTTCTTGGTATGAAAATCCAATAATCTCATCTTCACAAGATTTTCCGGTTTTAAATCCTTTCCCCTCTTTTGCAGCTTTTATTAAAGATGAAAAGTTCGTATCATTTATTTGAATAACACCTTTAGAATATGCAAAGTCTGTTGTATACAATCTTCCTCTGTATAAATTTTCTATATTGTATAGAGAATTTCTTGTTAAAATTATTGGACCTGGAAATGTAGAAAAATCGAGCAGACAATTTTCCATGCCATGTCCATACTGTCCTTTAAGATTTTTATAATTTTGAAATTTTGGAAATGTATGTGCAAGAATCATATTATCATGAGTATAAACATCTATTTCTTCATCTTTAAGTTTATCTAAAATAAAATCAAGTTCTTTTAAATTTGAGCCAACAACAAGTACTGCATTTCCTTTTGATGTAGAAAATGAAATCTTGCTTTTTGTTTGTTTGCCATATTCTTCTTCCTGCACTTGTCTTATTTTTTTCATTAATTCACAATCTTTTTTAGACAAGTCTATAATTATTTTTTTTAATTTATTTTTTTCTTTTTGTGGATTGTTTAACAAATTAAGAACTTTGAGGAGTAGATGAAATTCTTTTTGGGCATTTTTGCCAAAGCTCTCAAATGTTAAAATGTTAATTGTAAAACTTTTTATTATAATAAATATTATTTTATAAAAATTTGTTAGCTCCTTATTGTACGAAAGCATGCGTTTATTAAATGCTTTTTCGCCAAATCTTATAAAATCATTTATATTGCGGCTGTTGTTTAAAAGTTTTTCAATCTCTAATACTTCGTTGTTAAGTTTAGTTTCTGAGTCTAAAGATTTGTAAAAAGATACAATTTTAGGAAATTCCTTTTGAAAGGCATTATTTATCATATAGAAATTATGTTCATTAATTTCGTAGTTAGAACTTAATATCGATATCGTATTTAATATAAGATTATTTGTAATTTTATCTTCTGAATCACTTTCCAGTAATTTTAATTCATAAAATGCTGCATGTTTTAAGTATAAAAGAACTACTTCTTGCAATGAAGATGTGGTAGGATTTATGGAACAAATTCCTCTTGATGTGCATCTATCATATTGATAATTTTTATTTAACTCGTTTGACATAATATTTATATAATAGTCAAATTTTAGAGTTTTTAAATTACCTTGGCGGAGATTAAAAAGAGTAGTCTTAACAAATCTTAATAAAAATTTTCTTCTCTAGCAATTTTATATGTCTTTAAGTTTTATATATAATGTAGGTTAAAGCAAAAGGAATTATAAATATGACGATAGAAAAAGTTAACTCTATTACTCCCATTGATTATAAAGCAAACGTAGGGGAAAAAACAGAAGTTCAAAAAGTTAAATCTAAAAATAAAAGTAAAGCTGATGTTATTACATATTTAAGTATGCTTGCAGCAGTTGGAGCAGCCGGAGTTGCAATAGTTCAACATAAAAACTCAAAAGAAGCATTAAAAAAACTTGAAAAAGAAACTCAGAACAAAATATCTGAAGCAGAAGAAAAAGCTAAGAAAGCCGCAGAAGATGTAGAAAAGAAGATTCAAAATGCGGTAGAAAAAACAAAAGAAGATTTAACCAAGAAATTTGAAGAGCAAAAAACAATAGAGCAGAAACAATTAGAAGCAAATGTTGAAAAATCTCAACTTAAAAAAGATGATGTAAAAATAGTATATGTACCTAAGACAGAATATATAATTATTGAAAAAGGAAAATCAAAAAAAAGAAAACCCGATATTAAAAAGCCTGAAGTGGAATCTCCAAAGCCAGAGACAGAAGCTCCAAAAGAAAAGCCAATTTCTGATTTAAAACTGGAAGCAGAAACTCCAAAACCAAAAACAGAAGCTCCAAAAGAAGAGCCAAAAACTGTTTCTGATTTGACTTCGGAATTAGAAACTCCAAAACCGGAAACAGACGTTCCGAAAGAAGATCCGAAGCCTGTTTCTAAGCTAAAACCAAAATCAAGAAAAACAAAAACAGAATTATCAAAAGCGGAAACAGAAGCTCCA